>NZ_SLWB01000003.1 GCF_004340205.1 Acetobacteroides hydrogenigenes | reverse complement strand
TACGTTAGTATAATTAAATCATCCTAATCGTCTTTTCTATCTTTCTCACTGCACTTCCTCAAAGAACCTGTTTCCATCCGCGCTTCTCAGCGCGTTAACCTTTTAGGTATTTTAGCAATTGTTTTACGACAATCATCAAAATTTGTTGCCAAACTTAAATTCTTTAGATGATCAAACTTTCTTAAAAAGAAGAACGTCTCGCATCTTCCGTAAAACTTCGGTAAACATTGCGTTTTCCTCGTTTGCGGGTGCAAAGATAAGGCTTTTAAACTCAATAAAACAAATCAAAATCCAACTTTTTCCATCTATCAGATTTCGATTTAATCCTAAATTACACCTAATACTTGTATCGGTCAACATATTAAGACAAACACAAAACAGTGTTAATAATAATCTTGTAAAATATCAATATAAAACCCAAGACACTTCGAAAAAACAAGCAAATCTACACAAATAATTAATCTACAAAATATTAATACCAGTCCATACCTTTAACGAACAAAATATGATGACAATCTATTGCAAAGACGCTTTTCTATCAAAAAATAAGACAAACAAGAAAGACCTATAACTGCTGTAGATGCAATAAAGAAGTACCAAGGTTTTAGCAATAGGATATCTGCTTTAAAAAACAGGAAGATGCGAGGAAGAAATATAATCACAAGAGGATGTACCAAGTATAAGGAATAAGAAATATCGCCTAAGAAAACTAACGGTTTAGCCAATTCATATGGTTTTACCTTACTGCGTAGTAGTAGTGCAAACAATAGAAAGCCACATATAAACATATTAGAATAGTAACCCGCTTGAAACTTATAAGCACCAAAATAAGCCAATACGAATGTCAGAATAGCCGCTGCTACCACAAATTGCGCCAATAGCAGATTTTTCACCTTGTACTTTGACACATAAAACAAACCTATCAGAATACCTACAACAAAAAAAAGAACAACTGGATTTGTCATTAGGCTCAAGTATGAAAACGCATATCCGTACGAGCCCGATAAACTAGGCATTATGCTGTTATCGGTTATAAGTGGAACAATATAAACTAGGCTAAGCATCGTTCCTATCAGCACTAACCATCTATACCTTCCAAAAAAAATTGTTATGCCGAGAATAATGTAGAAGTAGATTTCGTAGTTGAGAGACCAGCCGACTTCTAAAGGAGGCATGCCATATGACGGACCTATATGATTTGTATATGTTGGGAAAAAAAAGAACGCAGACAGCGCTCGTTCTAAACGATCAACAAAATAGAATTGACCTTGACCAAGACCAACAATCAGAACAATGGTAAGAAGATAGTACAATGGTAGTATTCGAATGGCTCTTTTCAGGTAAAAATTCTTTACGTAAGCAAGCGTTGGAGTACTGTTTTTGGTTGTAACCACCATAATAAAACCGCTTATCATAAAAAAGAGCGGAACCCCTATCGACCCACTTGCAAAAAGGAAATGTCCAAGTTGCTTGCCATCATAGTTTAGTATTCCCTTCATATGAAAAAAGCAGACCAACAACGCCGCAAAACCTCTCAACAGCTGTACTACCTCTATCTTCCCCTTCATATTCCTTATTTTATTGGCGCGTAAAGATATTAAAGTAGTCGAACAAATTCATAGTTCCTGCTAATCACGAATTCTTACACCGAACCAGCAAAAAAGAAAAAGGAGGGTATAAAACCCTCCTCACTATTTTGGTCGATGCTTTAAAATTCGCTGCTCGGTTTTTCGATACTTAATAGTGTCGATATACTGCATAATACGTAACAACCAGTTTTCGTGTAGCGCAATAAATCCAAGGATGGTAAAGAGCCAGATTACGCCAACATTGAACCATTTGGTATCAATCTTAAAATTGCCCAAAATCTTTACCGGTGCATAAAACTGAGCCTTCCCTACAGACGATGTAGGCTCCATATATGCAGGGTCCTTAAGCTGAACTATTTCTGTTCCAACAATTTTTGATTGAGCGACACCGCTCTTGTTTAAGACCAAATCAGAAAGAGCCTTGTTCTCGTAACTATGGCGTAGCGCAACTATTCGTTCTGATGTTTTATACTTGTGCAACAAGGAGCTATAAATGGAATCCTTCTTTACACTTAATCGGTTGTAATTCTGCCACAAGTAGCCTTGGAGCTTATTCAGAATTTGCTTATGTTCTTTTATCGACTGAGGTTCAACTTTTACTATTGCAACACTATTTTGGCTCAGTTTTGGAACTTCATCGCCAAACCGCTTGCTCAAGAGTACAAACTCATTATTAACCAGTTCTAACCTCCTTAACGATTTTTCATCTAAAGATTTTAGGTTGTATTCGCGCTGAAGCTCATTCAACTGCGACATCAAGATTGGAATATAGATGCTGGAATAGTAGTTATTCTGACTGCGCTCCTTATCTACATCATAGAAGAACCTCGTAAAGGTATTGTCCTTAAACTGGCTAACGGCTAGTGCCTCGTAGGCCCATCGAGAAATCATCAGATCGCCAATAAGAGGCACATACTTATCGTTAGATATTGAATGGTGAAGCTTTCTAAAGTCCACGATTACACCGCTGAATAGCAGCTGTGGCACCAGCAATAAGGGAACTGTTACATAAATTGCCACAGTTGATCGAAGTGCTGACGACAGGTTTAGTCCCATTATGTTAGCACAAGCTGCAGCAGAGAATAGTATAATCCAATAAATCGTATTCATCCCCCTTATTTCGAGTATATGATTACCAAGCAGAACAAATACAAACATCTGAAAAGCAGAGATCAGAAACACTACAAAAACCTTAGAAGAAATGTAGCTACCCCAACTCAAGTTCAAGAATTTTTCTCGATGAAGAATCTTACGATCCTTAATGATTTCTTCGGCAGAGACAATCATTCCTAAAAAAAGCGCCGCCACAACGCTCATAAAAAGGTAAGCAGGGATATTGTCGTTTGTGCTAAATATGTAGCGATTCAAATTTTCACTATCACCAACAGTGTACTTGGTGAAAAAGCCAACGATTATGGCAAGCAAGGGCGCTTCCAAAGCAATCATTAATAGGTACTGCCTATCGCTGAGCTTTGATAGAATGCTCCGAGAGATAAATATCCTAAACTGGTTTAACCGATTAGGAATATGAAAGTTGTTGATCGGTAAATTAGTTCTAGAGCCATGAGCAATAGCACGAAGTTTCGGCTGAACATTCTTAAGATAGAGCTGATACCACTCTTTTGCCGAGCGCTTTCGGTTTCGGGTTAGTTTGCCATACTCGTTTACTACGCGAGCCTCTACCACCCTAAGAATAACCTCGGTATTTACATTTCCACAGGTCATGCACTCGCTCTCTTCGGCATTAAAGTAGTGAGCCGCCTTACGGAAGTAAACGATCCCATCCATCGGGTTACCCTGGAAGATAATGCGCCCTCCTTGGTCCATTACCAAGATTTTGTCTAGGAGCTTAAATAAATCGGATGATGGCTGGTGAATGTTTACTATAACAACCTTACCCTTTAAGATTTGTCGCTTAAGGAGCAACATTACCTTCTCAGAATCGATGGATGAAAGACCAGATGTTGGCTCATCAACAAAGAGAACCGATGGTTGTCGCATCAGCTCGAGCGCAATGTTAAGGCGCTTGCGCTGTCCTCCGCTGATGTACTTATTAAGAGGGCTTCCTACCTTAAAGTCGCGGGCCTCATCCAAGTCAAAATCGATGATGGTTTGGTTGACAACATCGTTCAACTCCTCCTCTGTGTAGTTTCTAAAGCAAAGTTTAGCGTTGAAGTAGAGGTTTTGGTAAACGGTTAACTCCTCGATGAGCAAGTCGTCCTGAGGAACGTAACCGATTACACCCCTAACAATATCCTTTTCTTCGTGAATATCAAAACCGTTAATGGTAATCCGCCCAGAATGCAGCTTTAATGAGCCATTGAGCACGTTTAGCAACGTCGATTTCCCAACGCCACTTCCGCCAAGTATCCCGACAAGCTGTCCGGACTCGGCCTTAAAGCTAAAAGGGTGAACCCCATTGTCGCTTCCCTTAAACCTATAGGAAACATCGGTAGCCACGAAGAGTATTCGCCTAAGAACATCGGCCTGTATAAACTTACCTGCAATTCGGCTATAGTAAATCGGATCGATTTTAGGGCTCCGGACAACCGAACCATAGCCAAACACGTAAGCACGCTCGTTTCGCATGCTGTGGCCGTTTAGGAACAGGTTTGTTTCCCCAAAATTCTTTATCAGGAAGGTGTTTACGCTCGATAAATGAATAAAGTACACCCGCCCCTTTAGCTTCTCGTTGTAGTGATGCTTGAAGTAGGGATGCGAAAAGTTTGCATCCGAATCGACAACTAGCACCTTATCCACTAATGGGATTTCACCCTCGTTGGCCGAAAGCACAAACTGCTGCGCATAATCAAACTCGGTCTGATCGACATTGAAGTGGTAGGCAAGAAGGCTTACAAACTTGTGGTAAACTTCGTTTTGGAAAAAGGCATCACCAATAAATTCGGTAAGCTGCAGCAGCAGCCACACCTTTTGATTTTGCTCAAACTCCAGATTAATCTGGCGGCAAAGATGCAGGGTGTGTTCGGTAAAGATGGGGTTCTCCGTAAAGGGATACGATTTTACGCGCAGCTGATCTTCCATGTATTCATCAAACAGCGACACGTAGTAATCGGAATGCTCGTCCGAAAACTCTTTCTCGTACAGGTAACTTTTTACTATCCCTCTTGCAATATCCTTATTGCCACGGTTATCATAGTTGACAATGGTGGCAAAGAACTGCATCAGGACCCTAAATATCGAGTCATTCATTTATTCTGCGATCCCTTATACTGGTACAAAAATAGATTTTTGTTTGGCATTTTTACACCTAAAACTACATAACGGATTAACTTATTTCATTATTGCAATTACACTTTACAATTTCTTCGCCCAAAATGGATTTACTTTGCGGCAAATTATGGAGATGAAAAAGGTAGTTGTAGGCATGAGCGGGGGTATAGACAGTACCCTAACGGCCATTAAGCTCAAGGAGGATGGGTTTCTGGTGGTTGGCGTTACGCTGTGGATGCTGGATAGCGCCAAAACCCTCAAAGCTATTGATGATGCCAGGCTACAGGCACAGCGCATCGGCATAGAGCATCATGTTGTTGATTGCCGCAATATTTTTACGGAAACGATCATCCTCCCATTTGCCGAAGCCTACCTGAAGGGTGAGACGCCCAGCCCATGTGCCTGGTGCAACCCGCAGGTGAAGTGGAAGCTGCTGGCCGAATTTGCCGACAGCATCGGGGCGAGGTACATCTCCAGCGGTCACTACGTGCAAACCGTCGAGCACAACGGGCACCACTACGTTACGAAGGGATCCGATCCGAAAAAGGACCAGTCGTACTACCTGTGGATGCTGCCCGAGAGCATCATCCGGCGGATGGTGCAGCCGATGGGCAACATTCTAAAGGAGCAAGCCAAGCAGGAGATCCGCGATAGGCGCTTCGATGACCTGGTGCCCAACCGCGAGAGCATGAGCGTGTGCTTCCTGGAGGGGATGGACTACCGCCACTTCATCGCCCAGCTGATGCCCGAGCGGATAGCTGAGGTGCGCCCCGGCGAGGTGCTCGACGAATCGGGCAGCACCATCGGCCAGCACAGCGGAATTCCCTTCTACACCATCGGTCAAAAGAGGGGCTTGGCGCTAACGGTGGAAAGGGAGGCCTACATCCAAGCCATCGACAGCGCGAGCAACACCATCACCATAGGGAGGAAAAGCGACCTGCTACGCACGGAGTTTCGGGTGCGCGAAATTCACCTTATCAGTAAAGAAGAGATTACCCCCACCACCCCGCTGGAGGTTAAGGTTCGGGGGCTGGGGCTGAACCCCGAGGGGTACGGCTACCTCTCCGCCGTGGGCGATGCGGGAACCGTTACGCTCGAAAACCCGGCATGGGCCATATCGCCCGGACAACCGGTGGTGTTCTACATCGGCGATCGGTTGGTGGGCGGAGCGTTGGCACAGTGATTTCGCTTTTAATATTAAACCCGCATTGTCCCCCCCTGCCCCATTACCATCTGGATTAATTATTGGAGGGCATCAAACTCCAATTTTCATTTCTTTTGAGGGATCAAAAGAAACGAAACAAAGAAAAATCCTGCACGAAATAACTCGTTCGGTCGCTGCTTAGCGCCACCCCTATTTTGTACGTTGCTGTTAGCTGATGGCTCTTCGGCTAATTAATCTTGTAGATGCTCCGCTCACTCGAACAGATTTCGTGCCAGTCTGGTATGGCTTCGCCATGGTGTCTACGGAAGGAGATTGTTCGGTAGCGGATAGGCTTGCCCGCCGCTGGTTGGCTTTCCTCTCCAATAAACGTCTTATCGAATAGGCTATAAAATGTCATCTTCGCCGATAAGCTTAAACGCGAAATTCTAGGAGTTGGAAGTATGGCGTTGCCCCACCGCCTTTTTTTGCTACCTTTGCGGCAGATCTTTTATTTACAAACCGTGTTTATTGGCACCCACGTAAAAAATCAATTATGAAGCAAAGCGTTTCACCCCTATTTATGCTCTTTGGCATCCTATTCACGGCATGCCTGCTTATCTCGAATATCTTAGCGATTAAGATTATCACCATTGGATCGTTGGCGGTACCTGCCGGCGTTATCATCTTTCCCATCTCGTACATCGTCAACGACGTTATCGTGGAGATTTGGGGCTACCGCAAGGCCCGATTCGTGATTTGGATTGGATTTGGTATGATGGTGCTCTCGAACGTGATGTACCAGCTGGCCATCGCCATTCCGGCGGCACCGTTCTGGGCCAACCAGGATTCGTTCGCCAGGATACTGGAGAGCACGCCCCGCATCGGCATAGCCAGCATCCTGGCCTACCTGAGCGGCTCGTTTGCCAATGCGCTTGTGATGAGCCGCATGAAGGTGATGAGCAACGGTAGCAACTTCTCGCTCCGCGCCATCCTATCCACCATCGTTGGAGAGGGGCTCGACTCGGCCATCTTCATCTTTGTAGCCTTCGCGGGCATCATCCCCGCAAAGCAGCTCGTGATGATGGCGCTGGTACAAACCTTCATCAAAACCGCCTACGAGATCGTCATCCTGCCCGTAACCATTATGGTGGTAAACCGGGTGAAGCGCGTAGAAAACGAAAACGTATTCGACAACGATATTTCCTACAATCCCTTTAGGCTGAAGGAAGTTTAGCCGTCAACATCAAAAACCATGGAAAGAGAAAGCGAAGGACTAAAATCTTTAGGAAACCAAGGAACCCAATACGACTTCGGGTACACCCCCGAGGTGCTGGAGACGTTCGTCAACAAGCATCAGGAGAACGACTACTGGGTGAAGTTCAACATCCCCGAGTTTACCAGCCTCTGCCCCATCACCGGGCAGCCCGACTTTGCCACCATCTACATCAGCTACGTGCCCGACGTGCAGATGGTGGAGAGCAAGAGCCTCAAGCTGTACATGTTCAGCTTCCGTAACCACGGCGACTTCCACGAGGACTGCGTGAACATCATCATGAAGGACCTGATTAAGCTGATGGAGCCCCGCTACATCGAGGTTTGGGGCAAGTTTACCCCCCGCGGCGGCATCAGCATCGACCCCTACTGCAACTACGGCAAGCCCGGAACCAAGTACGAGCAGCTGGCCGAGCAGCGGTTTATGAACCACGACATGTACCCCGAGAAGATCGGGAGCCGATAGAACAGAGAGAGGAGCAGCGCTCCTCTTTTTTTTTGATAGGGCTAGCTTACCGGGTAGGATACCCCAACTGGGAGACCGGGAGGGTTGCCTTACCGGGTAGGATACCCCAACCGGGAGCCGGGAAGGGTTGCCTTACCGGGTAGGATACCCAAACCGGATGCCGGGCGAGCTGCCTTACCGGGTAGGATACCCCAACTGGATGCCGGGCGAGCTGCCTTACCGGGTAGGATACCCCAACCGGGAGCCGGGAAGGGTTGCCTTACCGGGTAGGATACCTAAACTGGATGCCGGGAAGGGTTGCCTTACCGGGTAGGATACCCAAACTGGATGCCGGGCGAGCTGCCTTACCGGGTAGGATACCCAAACTGGGAGCCGGGAAGGGTTGCCTTACCGGGTAGGATACCCCAACCGGGAGCCGGGAAGGGTTGCCTTACCGGGTAGGATACCCAAACCGGATACCGGGCGAGCTGCCTACCCGGGTAGGCTAAGCCTTCCGCTCCCACTCGGCCACCGCCAGATCCTTCACCGCGCCATTTTCGATGGTAAAGCGAAGGGCGGTACGCACGCTATGAAAGCCTGAAACACCCGCAGCGCCAGGATTCATGAAAAGCAGGTTCTTCTTCTTGTCGAACATCACCTTTAGGATATGCGAGTGGCCGGCAATGGCCAGGGTGGGCCGCAGCTCGTCGATGAGCTTCAGGTAGTCGCGGTCGTACTTGTTGGGGTAGCCGCCGATGTGCGATATGAGCACCTTTACCCCCTCGCACTCGAAGAAGAGAAAGGGCTTGGCGGCAAGGCGCGTTGCCCCACCGTCGATATTGCCGAAGACGGCCCGGGTGGTCCGCTTCTTCGACAGGTTATCCAGCAGCTCGATGCTGCCGATATCGCCAGCGTGCCAAATTTCGTCAACATCGGCAAGGAAGGCATCCAGCTTATCGTCCCAAAAGCCGTGGGTATCCGATACAAGTCCTACTCTAATCATTGCTATATGTAATAGTATGGTGCAAAGGAACGAGAGTTTGGCGAAATGGCAAAGGGGAAAATGTTGAATTGCTAGAGCATAACCTTGATGGCTTATAACAAGGTAGAATCAGCCGGACTCCCCTCCTCTTCAAGGCTATGTCGTTAACTTAAGGAGAACTTATTCTCGGAGCGTCATCCCATGCTTGTCACGGAACCGAGCGGAGCGAGCTCAGCGCAGTAAATATAATGACTGCCCGAAGGTTGTAGCGAAGCGGAAATCCCGAGAAGCGGGGGCCTCTTTTTTTAGAATCAATTGGATTCTAATTCAGATTCCGGGACAAGCCCGGCATGACAGCGCTGATTGGGCGAAGCGTAATCTTCGAATAAAAAAAGGATTGAAAGGTTACCCCTTCAATCCTTTTAGTAGGTTAATGGAGTATTGTTTACTCCTATTCAATAATCTGCTGTCCGGTAGTTGGGCCAACAAACATCTCTTGGCGCACGTCGTCGAGAATAGGATGATCGATAGCGCTAAGCTTATCCTCGGTCATCTTCAGCAGTTCGAAAACCACCACAGTATTCTTTCCCTTCTTGAGCCAAGGAGCAGGGATGTACAGCGTTTGCTGAGGGCCAATGCTCCAGTAGCGCCCTACGTGATGACCGTTAACCCATACCGAGCCCTTGCCGAACGAGCCGACGTTAAGGTAGGTATCGGCAACCTTGTCGAGCGTAAAGGTTCCGCGACGAACGACAGGTCCTTCGAACTTATCGCTAGCCTTTGCGGCTCTAAACTTGATGTTATCAACACGGGTAAACGGATAGCCGTAGATATTCCAACCGCGAACGGTGTTTCCGGCAAAGGTAACCTCCTTGGTAATACCCTTGCGGTTATCGTTTAGGAAGGTTCCAAAGTTGATACGACCCAGGTTTTCCACAAAGATCGAGATCGTTTGGTTGGGCTTGGTTGTTTCTACCCAAATCGAATCGCGCTTGAAGCTACGGTTAAGAACGCCAAGGCGCTTACCATCGAGCATAACAATGGCGTAGTCGCGAAGCTCCTTTACCTTTAGCCATCCCTTACCTTCAGGAAGTTTGCTTTCGTATAGCACGTAGCCGTATCCTTGGTTGATATCCTCAAATGAAAGAGGCATATCGGAGGTAATTGCCTTTGGACGGTTAGCCTCTAGCGTAGACACCTCGTTAAGGGTAAACGTAGGGATGCTCATAGATGGCTTAGGCTCGGGAACTGCCGGAATGGTAGCTCCTGCAGGATAGTACTTCTCCACCATCTTGCGGTAAACGTAGTACTTTGGAGTAGCGTTACCCGCCTCGTTGATGGGAGCGTCGTAGTCGTAGCTCTGCGTTTGCGCCTGGAAAGGCAGATTCGTATCGTAGTTAGAACCGTTCATGAAACCGAAGTTAGAGCCTCCGTGCGCCATGTACATGTTAAGCGAGATGCCCTGCTTAAAGATGGTGTCTAGGTGGGCAACCATGCTTTCGGGCGATGCCGTATGGTGCTTCTTTCCCCAAACATCAAACCAGGCAGGATACCACTCCGAAACGAAGTAAGGCGCCTTGCCGTTGATTCTGTTTTGGGTTTCGATGATGGCCTTAGACTTCATGCCGCCGTTTACAGCAGCGTAGGTGCCCGGAAGGTGGCCGTTATCAATTACGTAAGGAGGATCGCAGGTGAATAGGTTGCAGGTAAACCCAGCGTTTTTAAAGATATCGCGGTTAAGCGCAAGGTACTCCTTGTCGTTTCCGTAGAATCCGTACTCGTTTTCGATCTGCACCATTAGGATTGGTCCACCATTCTGAACCTGAAGCGGCGCAAGGTGCTTTGCAACCTGTGCAATGTAGTTCTTGTACACCTCTATAAAGCGAGGATCTTTAGAGCGTACCTTGACGTCCTTCTCCTTTAGCAGCCACCAAGGATATCCCCCAAACTCCCACTCGGCACAAGCGTATGGGCTTGGACGAAGGATTACCCAAAGCCCGGCCTCTTGGGCTAGCTTCACGAAACGGGCAATGTCGGCCGATCCGCTAAAGTTGTACTTACCCTTCTGTGGTTCGTGGACATTCCAGAACATGTAGATGCTAATGGAGTTCATTCCCATTGCACGAATCATCTGCAGGCGATCTTTCCAGTATTCGGCAGGAACACGGTAGGGATGAATCTCGCCACAAAAGAACTGAATAGGCTTGCCATCGAGCAAGAACGCCTTTTCTCCAATTTCGAAGGTATGCTTAGGCTGAGCCCATACCGGTATGCTAAGCTGTACAAGCAGCATAGCAAAAAGTGCAAATAGAGCTTTCTTCATAAGAGGTTGATAAATATGATTTTCCCTGAATAGTACAGTTGTGCTAAATCTAACAATTAAATTCAAATTCGGCAGATAATGGATCGAAATGTCCGGGATTCCATATTAAAACAGCTCTATAACGTTTTGGGGAGGGTAAGAAGAACGAGATAAAGTGGATGAGCACAAAAAAATCCCTCAAACCCTACATTCCTTTAGCGAAAAGGCAGGATTTGAGGGAAGCAAAGCGATTGGTTAACCCTACTCGCCCCTTTTCTTTACCGAACCAATACCGGCAATAGACTTAGTTACGGTTGGGTTACCCTTATACTCTACGCTACCCGTTCCTGCGATAGAAACATTCAGCGTTTTAATAGCCATAACGCCACAATCGGCAGCCCCTGCAATCTCGATATCAACGTCGTCTACATCCAAGCTGTAGGTGTTAAATTCGGCGGCACCAGCAATCTTGATGTTCAGGTTTTTCTGTGGCTTCCCTGCAACAACAACCTCTCCTGCCCCCGAAATATCGTAATCGGTAATGGCATTGGGGGTAACAATCTCGATGAAGATTCCCTTAGAGTGGGTTATGCTATAGTTGTTTTTTGTTCCGATGGTTAGCTTTTCGGCATTTACCGAAAAGTCTAGCAGCTCAAGAATATTTTCCTGCGCCTTTACCTTAACAATTTGCTCTGGCCCATAGCTAACTTTTATATCGGCCTGTCCCTCTACGTTTAGCATGGTAAACTTTTCCAAAGCAATTGTTTTTTCAACCAAGTCGCCCGTGCCTTCAACTTTTTTCCCGTTAGAACCATCGTTTGATACGTTAACGTTACAAGAGCATAGCAACGAGCCAACAAGAACCATAGATGCGATAAAGAAATGTAATGAGCTAAGTGTTGTTTTCATAAAAAAAGATAAGTTTTAGCGTGTTAATAATGAAATGTCTATTCTGCCTGCTGCTATTGTTCCATTGGGGCTTATCGCTTTTATATTAACCTTTTCTATAACCATGTAGGAAGTCTTTTGGCTACTCCATAAAAGGCATGAAGCAACAAATTACACATACAGCAACCTGCTCTCACGACAAGGTGAATATATGTTAATTATATTAATTATCCAACATTTTAAAAAATAAGTACCAAACCGCTATTCCCATCAACAATCAGAGTTCCGAAAAGGGCATATCGCTAACCGGATAGCGCTTCCACCCCTTATAGTCGAAGTGCCACCACTCTCTGCTAAAAGGCATAAACCCTTCCTCGTTCATTGCAATTATCAAAAGATACTTCAGTTTTTGCTGATCTATAGTTCCTCCTCGATAGCAGATATGGGCACGTTCGGTCATATCGTCATACTCGCATATCATCTTCATTGGTTTCCCTGTAACAAGATCGTAGAGGCTTACATCTATAGCGCACCCTCTGTTATGCCTCGATCCCACCTTGGGTTTGGCCACGTACATCTTCTTATTTTGAGGCGTAATTTGCCATAGCTTTTTTGTAACGCTCCAAGGACGATATGCATCATATACAAGAATGCCGTACCCATACTTCTTAATCTTAGCGTTTACGCGGACCAGTGCCAGCGCTGCTTCACGCTGCAAAAACGCTCTTGCTTCGGGATAGAGCGCCTTACCCGTAAAGTTGTTGGACGTTGCATAGCGGATGTCGAGCATAATGGTTGGGTCGAGCGTAACGATCTCAACCAAATCGTTCGTACGAAATTCTCCTTTTTCTTTGGTAGGCTTACTCCCTGCATAGCATAGCGAACATGCAAGCATGGCGGTGACAGCAAGAACAGGAACCGATCTTCTAATACTGCTTTTTGCGTGGTTGCGGGTTAACATGGCTACCTCCTTAACAATCGCTTTATGGTGGTTTTCTAAAGTAAAAGAGATGTAGGCAGTGCCTACATCTCTTTTACTTTACCTAACAAACAATAGCGGAGGTTGTTATTTTTCGATGCTGAAAACTAGCTTCATACCACGTTGATTAAGTATCACCTCCTTTTTCTCCGTATCGAATTCGAGCTCAATGCCGTATCTGTCGTTTCTGAATTTGTCGATATCAATTGCATCAACAGCAAAAGCCCCCTGATTGGTTGCCTGAACCAGCAATATATCTGCATCCTTGGTTACAGTAATCTTTAAAGGAATAGTCTTGCTGGCGTATACGCCAAGATACTTATCTAGATCTTCGGTTTTTAAAGCGATAGTTTTGAAGTTTGGAATGCTGTATGGTTCGTTGAAGCAAATGCTCCCTATCCCTTTGACAATTTTATCCAGCGAGTAGTTCATTCCATTTAATGAAAATGCAATGGTGAGCGACTTCTCTGGAATGTATACAACCTGATTTAGAAACCCATCAATCGCACCTCCGTGCCCATAGCCCTTTTCTTCTCCAAAGTTCATGCTCATTAATCCTAATCCGTAACCATCGCGCGTACGGGTCATAGCGGCTAGGCTGCTATCGCTTACCAGCTTCTTTGTAAATAGGGCATTGGCAAATATGGTCAGATCAGAAGGCGTCGAAACAATTGCTCCTGCTCCAGAGGGGATGCTCATATCGGTTTCAACCTCCTTTTCCCACTTAATCTTCTTGCTATACGAGTAGCTTTCGTTGTTCTTAACATCCGTTTTTTTACCGTAGTAGGTGTTCTTTAAACCAACCTTGCGGATAATACGCTTATCAAGGCTCTTTTCGAAAGAACGTTTATCCAACTTTTCGATGATGTAGGATAGCAGCACGTAGTTAGAGTTGCTGTAAGCATACTTTGCGTTTGGTTCAAAGTCTGGTTTATAACCGGATATCAGAGCAATTAATTCCTCATGCGTTTTTGGATTCATCATCCATTTAGGATAATCAGGGTCGGAAGTAAAGCTATGAATGCCGCTACGGTGCGATAGCAGCTGCTCTATGGTTATCTTTTCGGAGTTCGGGATTTGAGGGTAAAACCGATCCAGCGTGGTTGAAAGAGTTAACTTGCCTTCATCTACCAGCTGCATAATCATAGTCGCTGTAAACACCTTACTTATGGATCCGATACGATACCTGGTTTGAGGTGTAGCAGCAATGTTTCCGGCATCGGAAAGTTGGCTGTAGCCAAAAGCCTTAGCGTAAACTACATTCCCGTTTTGAGCAATTGCTACGCTACCCATGGCCTTGTTTGCCTTATCAAGGGCTAAGAGTAGGCTGTCGAGCTTACTGCTATTTACTGTTTGGGCTGACGTGCTAAGTGTAGCACAAAAGGCGATTGCTAGAATAAATAGGTTAATAATCCGTCTCATAGCATGTTTTTTTTGTAGAGTAAGACGCTGTTGATTCAAAAAAGGTTACATCAACCCAATAAAATTAAAAAAGACCCGGCTCATTTTGTGAGGTCTTTATACGATATAATAAAGCAATTAGTAGTTCTTTAACCTTTAAGGAAGTCGAACTCTTGACAGGTCATGCTTGGGATAAACTCTACTATTTCGTAGTCTGCTACGCCGTTTTGGTTAAAGGGATCTTGTGCAATGATCTGCTCTAGCTCTTCCTTGCTCGATACGTTTGATAGGATAATGCCGCCAGTCCTTGGAACCTTTCTCCCAGAGGCCAGGAAGTTACCTTTTCCGTATTGCTCCTTTAGGAATTCGACATGTTGGGCTAGATGCTCGTCTACAACACTTGTAGGCACCTTGTATGCTAATGAGATGATGAACATTGCTTTTTATGGTTACTGGTTAAAAAAGAAAACCCAGGGCAATTGCCCTGGGTTATTATGCTAGAGTTACTAGAACTTCCTTATTGTTTGGCGGATTGCCACCAGATGCTCCAGTAGGTTCTCCATCAGGTCGAGGCGAAGCATATTGGCACCGTCCGACTTGGCAACGGCTGGATCTGGATGCGTTTCGATAAAGATACCATCAACACCAACAGCAATACCTGCACGGGCAACGGTTTCTATTAGCTCTGGCTTACCTCCGGTTACGCCGCTCGACTGGTTGGGTTGCTGAAGCGAGTGAGTGATGTCGAGCACAACAGGACAACCGGTTTTCTGCATCTCAGGGATTCCACGGTAGTCAACAATTAGATCGTAGTAGCCGAAGGTAGATCCACGATCGGTAAGCATAACCTTATCGTTGCCTGCTTCTCTGATTTTGTTGGCGGCAAACTGCATAGCCTCGGGAGCAAGAAACTGTCCCTTCTTGATGTTTACATACTTGCCAGTTTGTGCGGCAGCAACCAAAAGATCGGTTTGGCGGCAAAGGAATGCAGGTATCTGAAGGATATCAACGTAGTGAGCGGCAAGAGCAGCCTCTTCCTTATCGTGAATATCGGTTACAACAGGAATATCGAACGTGTCGCTTACCTTCTTAAGTATTTCAAGAGCCTTGATGTCGCCTATACCTGTAAACGAATCGAGGCGCGAGCGGTTTGCCTTGCGGTACGATCCTTTAAACACGTAAGGAATCTGCAGCTTATTGGTAATGGTCACCATCTTTTCGGCAACCTCCATCACTAGCTCTTCGCTCTCCACAACACATGGACCAGCCAACAAGAAAAAGTTGCCGCTATCCTGATGCTTGAGCTTTTCTAGGTTTAAATACATCGGGGTTATCTTTAATATTTGTACTTCTCTTTCCAGTAGATCTGCATGCGCTGGCGAATTTCCCTCTCCTTCGAGTTATTTTGCGGCTCAAAGAATTTGGTGTTTTTGGACTCTGCAGGCAGGTAGTCTTGTTCGACAAAATTAGAGGGATAGTCGTGCGGATAAAGGTAATCCTTTCCGTATCCCAAATTTTTCATCAGCTTAGTTGGAGCATTCCGAAGATGAAGCGGTACGGGCAAGTTTCCCGTATTTCTAACGTACTCCATAGCCTCGTTAATGGCCTTATAGGCAGAATTGCTCTTGGGGCTTGTTGCCAGGTACACCGTTGCCTCCGAGAGGACAATTCGCGCTTCGGGCATCCCAATAACGTGTACCGACTGAAATGTGGCATTTGCCAGCAGCAACGCGTTTGGGTTGGCCAAACCGATGTCTTCGGCAGCCGAGATAACCAACCGACGAGCAATAAATTTGGGGTCTTCACCGCCGGCCAGCATACGCGCAAGCCAGTAGAGTGCCCCATTAGGATCGCTTCCTCTGATACTTTTGATGAAGGCCGAGATAATGTCGTAGTGCTGCTCGCCATCCTTATCGTACATGGAGGTTGACTCCTGCAGCTTGTCTACCACCATCTTGTTGTTTATGGTTACCTCGTCGGTGGCGGCAACAAGTAGCTCCAAAATGTTAAGAAGTTTACGGGCATCTCCGCCACTAAAGCGAATCAGGGCATCGTACTCCTCTACCTTTATCTTTTTCTCCTTTAACTCAATATCGTGCTCTATGGCATGGTTCACCAAGCCAATAAGCTCACTTTCCTCCAGATGCTTAAGCGTGTACACCTGACAGCGCGAGAGGAGCGGCGAGATCACCTCGAACGAAGGATTCTCGGTAGTAGCACCAATCAGCGTAACGATACCTTGCTCAACAGCGCCTAGCAGCGAATCCTGCTGCGACTTGCTGAAGCGGTGGATTTCGTCGATGAATAGGATTGGTGAAGGGGTGTTGAAAAAGCGCTGAGATTTTGCCTTCTCAATTACCTCGCGAACATCCTTAACGCCCGAATTGATTGCGCTGAGAATGTAGAATGGACGATCGACCTCCTTTGCAATAATATTGGCGAGCGTAGTCTTTCCAACGCCGGGAGGCCCCCAAAATATCATCGAGGGAATATTCTTCGACTCAATAAAACGGCGCAAAACCGACTTCGGACCAACCAAATGTTGCTGTCCTACATACCCATCGAGGTTGCGAGGGCGTAATCGTTCTGCAAGAGGTATATTGCTCGCCATGTCCATTTTATTTGAGGTAAAGATAGCAGATCGTTTGCGGATATTTAGTTTGTGTAAGCATATTTTGTAAAAATGCTAAACCATGCATTGTGGTGCTAATCATTTTTATACTTTTAGTGCCGGAATATAAAATAATTAACATGAGGAATATAAGAAAGAGATGTTTGGTGGCTGTACTTGCAATTGCATTTAGCGTACCTAGCTTTGCTCAAACCGACATTACTGAGTTGCTGAAGTTGTTTAACCAGGCAAAGGGCGATGTAAGTTTATTGGCAAAAGAATACATGAGACCTTTTGGTGAAGAGTTTGGTAAAACCCTCAATACCGGATGGTACACATCTGCAAAACCCCACAAGCTTGGAGGTTTCGACATCACCATTTCGGCTACGGCAATTCCTGTTTCTTCATCGATGAAGAGTTTTAATGTGAACGATGTGCTAGGGGCCAATTCTACATTAAAGGTTGCTCCAGGTTCCAATCCATCTACACCTACCGTACTTGGTAAAGAGGTTGATGGTACAACTGTATATGCAGGGGTAAATACTGCAGCTACTTCAATGAAGCTTCCTCAGGGTGCTAACATGCCGGTTATGCCAATGGCCAACTATAACATTAGCGTTGGCCTTCCTTTCCATACCGATGTTGCCTTCCGCTTTGTGCCAAACCTAAGCTTCGGTGATAATGGTAATTTTGGATTGTGGGGCATTGGTCTTCGTAACGAGTTTAAGGAGTTTATACCAGTTTTCAAGCACGTTCCTTTTAACCTATCAGCTTTCTGGGGAATGACCAAGTATAAGCTTTCGTGGGATATGAACGATAATACCTACGCAACTGGCAATGGCGATCACGAGCTATCTACCAATGCAACATCGTACACCGCGCGCTTACTCATTTCGAAGTCGATTCCTGTACTTACCGTTTATGGTGGCATCGGTTATAACAGCAGCTCGAGCGACTACAAATTAAAAGGGTTGTACAAAGATCCAAGTGCATCGTCGCTGCTAACCTTTAACGACCCATTTAACTTAAGCTACACCTCTACCGGTATGATGTTTAATGCTGGTCTTCGCATTAAATTGGCCGTGTTTATGCTATTTGGCGACTACACCTATGCTGGCACCTCGATGTACACAGCAGGTTTAGGCTTTACTTTCCGCTAGTAGTTAAATTTTAAAGATACTATTAAGCCCATCGGGAATATCCCCGATGGGCTTTTTGCTGGAACCAAATTTTTTCTATTCAACAAAAGGGCTATATTTGTGGCGTTACCAAAACGTAGGGTTGCATCTAAAGGCGTTGCTTTAGATGCGGCCTCATTTTTTTTAGTAACGCTTTAAACATTTAAACCAAGCAATATGAGAAAAATGCTTAACACAAAAAACCGCTGGGCCAAAGATGATTTTGGCCGTACAGGCCTCCTTTATCTGCTTTTAAGCAAACAATATTTCTAGTAAAACTAAAATTTTTCAGCAATGGCTAAATTGAGAAACAACGAAGTTATCCGCGTTGCGGAGTTGGCATTCCAAAACCTATCAGACGACCTCCATCTTTTTAAATCGTTCTCGAAATCGTTCAACAGCGAATACCTCGCTAAGGTAAACCACAGCATCGAGAATCTCCGTATAAAAATAGCACCTGCCGACCTTACTTCTAAGATAAGGAATGCGGAGAAGAGGTACTACCAGCTGCTATCCCTAATCAAGGAGCAAACAATCCGAATAGAAGACCTTTGTACGCTTTACAAGCAGCGCCTTATTGTTCCTAGAGGACAGTTTAAGCTGTACGAAGTACGAAGAGAAATCAGAAAAGAAAACGTTAAAGGCATCTACACAGGCCTAGAAGCAACCTTTACTGCTATTTCCAAGAATATAGCCCATCTAAAAAATGATGGATTTAACCAATCCATCATCCAAGAACTCGACAGCCAAAGAAAAGAGCTGGTTGCTACAAAAAAAGAGCTGGATAAGCTTTATGCCGAACAAAAAGATCTTTTTGCGGCAAACCAAGAGCAAATACTCCAGCTTCAGGACGATATTTCGTACATCAACAAGTATGGAAAGCTCATTTTTCAACGCGAGGATGCTGCTCAAAAAGAGAAGTACACCCTTGCCTACGCCTTGAGCAAAGTTCGCCAAGAAGTAAAAGATGCTGCTATGAACGAAGCCTGAGTAGCGCATCTTCCCGGCGACCTCAAGCGCTCGGTTATGAAATAAATTGCTAATATCGACTGACTTTTTAATGGCCATCATTCTTGAGGTGATGGCCATACTATAGCAACCTTAGCCCATAAGTCAAGCCAAACAAAGCATTAGCATTCCTAGACTTACAGCAGCAACCTAAAATTAGCCTTTACAATAAAAAGATATACCTTTGCGCCATGAAGAGCATTCTTAAACATACCATTTTACTTATTGCAGTAGTGCTACTATCCGTTGGCACTACCAGCTACAATAATGGTGCGCTGCTCTCCAACGTATCTTCTAGTGCAAAAGAGAAAAACTCTGACTACTTCTTTTCCGAAGGAAAATCGGCCCACTACTGTACGCCCCGTCAAAACGAGGTTATATCAATTGTCGGACATGGTCTATCGTCGGAAAACAGTGCTAAAAACACCTCTAGCATATGGGGCTACGCTCCAACATTCGAGCAAAGGGTTAAGCATATAGCCGGCCGATACATCTTTAGATCGTACCGCATATACCGCAGCTTAACCGTATCGGACATCATCTACCCGTTCAGCTATTTCTGGTAAATCCAACCCATTTTTTGTAAGCAGGTTGGTGTAAGCGCCAACGTAACCATGGAATTTGTACTTCGGTAATATATTCACCGAGGTATGTATCATCTTTTTACAATTAAACAGCAATAAAATGGATTTATCATCAGCAATAATCGGACTAGTTACCGTACTAGCGTTTGTTATACCAATCGCACTAATCATAAGAGCAAGCAAGGCTAAGCAGAAAAAGTTCCTATCAAACTTCGTCAAGCTTGCCCAACAGCAGAACATTTCGCTATCCGAAACCGAAGTATGGAGTAGCAGCTACGCAATAGGCATCGACAGCAGCTCTAAAGCTCTTTTTTACCTAAGGAAACGAATAGATACAGAGGAACACTTTGCTGTAGATCTATCGAATATGAGCAGCTGCAAGGTTCTTAATTCCAGCCGAAACGTAGGAGGATCGACAATTGTAGATGCCATCTACCTCGTGGTATCATTTAAAAACCCTTCGGAGGCTGAAAAACGACTAGAGTTCTTCAGCGCCAACCATAGCGCATCGCTAACCGATGAGCTACAGCTCGCCCAGAAGTGGGCATCAAAGGTAAATGCTACAGTAACGGCAAACCAATAGCAGGAAAGCAGAAGTAAACAAAGCATAACATCTGCAGAATGCTGCAGGTGTTATGCTTTTCTTTTTATACTAAAACTAAGTTTTATGGGAACAATTACCCTTAACAGCCTCGACCTAACAAGAATCCAAACCTGCCTAAAGGAGGCTATGCAGGTTAATGCCATTAGCAAAATGGAAGCGGCCACGCTAATTAAGGAAATTCAATCGGCATCGGTTGTTGATCCGGAGAGTATTCCGTCCAACGTGGTAACCATGAACTCCATCGTTCAAATCAGCTTCTTGAATACCAAGAAGACAGTCGAGTTTCAGATTGTATATCCCAATCAGGCGAATGTAAAGGAAAATAAGATCTCCATCTTTTCGCCCATTGCAACAGCCCTTATTGGGTATAAGGCTGGCGACGAAATCGATTGGGTTGTACCCGCCGGAATTACAAAAATCAAAATTGATGCAATAGTCTACCAACCCGAAGCAGCCGGGCACTATAACGTATAGCATGGAGACGGTAACATGCTTTGGGAAAAATAGCAGCATTCCTTGGCTCAAGTAGTATGCTTGAGCCAAGGAGTCTCTACTCTACCTCTATCAGCACAAACCGATACCAGAAAAAACTAACCTAACTTTAGGTTTGTACAAACCTCTACCCGAAAGCACAAGCACGACTCCGTGTAAGTACAAACCACCTCCCGAAAGCACAAACACGGCTGCGTGTTAGTACAAACCTCGCCCCAAAAGCACAAACACGGCCGCGTGTTAGTACAAACCTCTACCCAAAAGTACAAACACGGCTGCGTGTTGGTGCAAACGTCTACCCAAAAGCACAAACCTAAAATCAGGCAGGTCGGGCAATTCCCATAATTGACGAAAAGTAGGGCATCGCTAGTATTTTTACCAATTCGAAGCTATTTTAGCAGAAAAAGTATCATCAGTACAAAATGGTAGAAGAGATAGCAATTATTGCATTCCTCATTGTCCTAAACGGACTATTTTCTATGGCCGAGATATCCATCGTATCGGCAAAAAAATCGAGGCTGGAGGAGCTGCTGCGCAAGGGAAATCGAACCGCTAAAGAGGTGCTCAATCTCAGCGAACATCCCAACAAGTTCCTATCAACCGTCCAAATAGGGATTACCTCAATAGGCATTCTTACCGGTATTTTTGGAGGAGCCACCATCTCGTCGGCCATACAAAACATCCTCGTCGATTTTGGCATGAGTAGCGTATACGCCGACAACGTTGCCATCGTTATTGTGGTTGTTATTATTACCTTTTTTTCGATTGTTATTGGCGAGCTGCTGCCCAAACGAATTGGCATGACCAACCCCGAAGCCATTGCGCTGCTTTCCGCTAAGCCAATGATTGTGCTCTCGCGCATCACCGCTCCGTTTGTATGGCTGCTCGGCACCACCACCGACTTTTTTATCAAGCTCTTCAGAGTTAGAAAGACAGAGGCCTCGCAGGTAACCGAAGAGGAGATCAAAGCGCTGGTTGAGGAGGGAGCCACCTACGGAACCATTCAGGAGATTGAGCAAGACATTGTAGAAAACGTCTTCTTTATTGGCGACCTCCGCATCGAAAAGCTGATGACCGTTCGCAGCGATGTAACGTGGCTCAACATCGACGATCCAATAGAAAAGAACATCCAGAAAATGGTAGACCAGGAGCACTCCATCTACCCCATCTGCGACGACAACATCGACAACGTGCTAGGCGTAGTATACACCAAAGACCTATTTAAGCAGCTGGCCAGCAACCAAACCATCCAACTCCAAAGCTGCATCCGCGAGGCGCTGTTTATCCCTAACAACCAAAAAGCCTACAAGGCGCTGGAACGCTTCCGCGAAACCCACAACAACTTCGGCTTTGTAATCAACGAGTACGGCGAGGTGGAAGGCATATTAACCATTAACGACATCTTAGAAGAGCTAGTGGGCGAATTTACCGACAGCGAAGAGCCAACCATCGTTACCCGCGACGACGGATCGCTGCTGGTGGATGGCAAAGCGCTTTTCTACGATCTGATCGAGGTTCTCGAAATTGACGACTACGAACCAATACAGCAGGAGTACAACACGGTTGCCGGGTTTATGCTGCACCATTTTAAGGATATTCCTAAAGCCTCCGACAAGTTCAGCTGGAAAGGGTTTACCTTCGAAGTTATGGATATGGACGGGAACCGAATCGACAAAATTCTCATCTCGCGAAGCAGAAAATCAAAAAAACGGGAAAATCCATAGGGTAAATAGCCACTTATGCATCATCAGTAAGGAATCTATTTCCATAAGCAAAGTATGATATAGCTAGAAAACCTTAGCTTAAAACGTAACAAGCATGAAAAGAATACTGATCATTTGCACGCTCTTAGCTGTAACCACCAGCCTATTTGCCCTCACTGGGAAACCCAAAAAGTACAACGATGGCGTTTACTTTGGCGAATCGCGCTCTATTTACGTTCAGGAGCCCTACTACGGACAAACCACGGTTACCATTAAAGACGATCAAATTGTTAGCGTCGATTTCAGAATTATCGACAAAACGCACAACGAAGTCTTCGACGAAAAGTACGAAAAGCACTTTAAAGGCAACGACGAGTACATCCAACAATGCCGGAAGGATTGGGAAGGAGTCCAAACCTATCCTAAAACGCTCCTAAAAAAGAAGAGCATCGAAAAAGTAGATGCCGTATCGGGAGCAACTTGGTCGTACAACATGCTAAAGGCTTCACTTCAGGAAGCACTTAAAGCAGCCCAAGTGAAAAAAAAGTAGCCAATATAACCCCCAAAGCACTATGCCGGACATGCTCCGGCATTTTTTATAAAACAGCGGCTACCTCAAAAAAAGATTTCATTTTTTCCGTGAAGTTGTCATAAATGGCACAAAAATTGAGTAGACCTACAATAAAATAAAGCTACTTTGGCGCCATCAAACAAAGTTTGTCACTCAGATTAACAACAACCTTTAAGAACAACGATCATGAGAAGAGCATCAACACTAAACAATATAGCTGCACTCTCGCTCCTAATGATAATCCCATTTGCAGCCGCAGCTCAAAACGAAAGAAGTAGTCGCAGCTCTCGCTCTAACTCTAATGGCGAGGTAAAACGCGAAGCACCAGCAGCAGTACGTTCTGAACGCTCCTCCGAGCGATCGCAAACCGTACGCCAAGCACAATCAACACCAGAAAGATCGCAACAGGGAAGCCGCGAATCATCGAGCAGGCAACAAGATTACCAGCGATCAACAAGCAGCAATGCACAAAGTGCGTCACAAGCTCCACAGGTGCGCACCCAGAGCCAGCGAGAAAGCAGAACTGAAACGACCCGTTCGGCATCACCTGCTGAAAATCGTAGCAATACCGAAGCGACTACAACACAGCGACGCTCTGAATATGGACGCCCCGATCGAACCGTAACCACAACAACACGAACAGTAGAAACTCGCAACTACGATCGTGGAGATCGTAGAAATGGCACTTACGAACGCCGATACGATAACAACCGTGGTGACCGAGGAAACGGCTATCGCTACGAAGGTCGATATGAAGGCAGATGGGACAACAGGCACGTAGAAAAATGGAGAACATATGGGTATGGTAAACCTCGCTACGTAGTCTACCATCAAACCCGCATATACCGCGCTCCATACTTTACCGGTATCATTAGAGTACGTCCTCCTCATTACAGAAATATGCCAGTGGCTGTATACCACAACCACCAAATAGGCCGACCATTTAGAAACTACCGTCCCTACTGGGCCGATGATTACGATTTCGTTCGCAGATGGATCTTCTTCCCTAGACTAAACATCTACTGGGATAACTACAGTAATGTCTTCGTATACCTACGCGGCAACCGCTGGAGGGTTTCAGAAAGGCTACCTCGCTTTTACCTTCACATAGACTTGCTAAGCGAGCCGCTGTTTGAGGTAGAAGAAGATTACGATAGCGAAGACGGCTACTACGACGATGGCTACTACTACTACGAAGACTAAACGAACAATTCATAGCAAAACGAAGAGCCCAGCCTTAAGGCTGGGCTCTTCGTTTTGTGAACACGCTTAAACCTCCAATTTCGCTTTACGAACATCTAAGCAAGCTTTACAAATAAAGAACTTGCCAATGAAAGCTAGATAGATTTTCTTTGGGAGAATAGTTATATTAGACCGTAATTTGGCTTGCCACCTTTAAAATTTTTAAAGAACACTCAAAATGAAAAAGCAGCTACTTGCCCTTTTGTGCCTATGCTTTACAGTAGCAGCGTTTGCACAAACCTCAGATCCAAACGACCACCCCAACGAGAGGCTCACACACGTTCCAACATGGGCTCAAGAAGCAATTTGGTATCAAATATTTGTAGAACGATTTCGCAATGGCGATCCTAATAATGATCCCACACCCGAAAATATAAAAGACTACGTCACCCACGAAGTTCCTACAGGATGGAAGATTACACCTTGGACTCAAGATTGGTATCAGCAAGATAGCTGGATGGCAAACTTCAGCGATCCAAACATGAGCTTTACATCAAAGGTTCAGTTCCGCCGCTATGGTGGCGACCTTCAAGGCGTTCTCGACAAACTCGACTATCTAAAAGAGCTTGGCATAAATGCCATCTTCTTTAACCCTTTAAACGATGCACCTTCGCTACATAAGTACGATGCAGCATTCTGGCATCATATAGACCGTAACTTTGGTCCAACCCCTCAAAAGGATGGAGAAGCGATGAACTTTGAGAACTATGACAATCCTAGTGAATGGGTATGGACAAATGCTGATAAGCTATTCCTCAAGGTTATAGAAGAAGCCCACAAGCGCGGCATTCGCATCATTCTCGACTACTCTTGGAACCACACAGGAACCAACTTTTGGGCCTTCCAAGACCTGCTCCGAAAGGGTAAAAATTCACCATACAAGGATTGGTACATTATCACCCGTTTCGACAATCCCGCTACCCCCGAAAACGAATTTGATTACCAAGGTTGGTTTGGAACGAAATCGCTACCAGAAATAAGGGAAACGGTTCACCAAAGCAACGCTGCACTAAAAGCCTACGAAGGCGATATCTATAGCGATGCGGTTAAACGGCACATTTTTGCCATTATAAAGCGCTGGGCCGATCCAAACAACGACGGTAACCCAGAAGACGGCGTTGATGGCTTTAGACTCGACGTAGCAGCCGAACTTCCGCTTAACTTTTGGAGAGATTTTCGCGAGGTAGCCCGCAACATCAATCCTGAGATGTATTTAATTGGCGAAGTTTGGTGGGAGGCATGGCCCGACAAGCTGTTAGACCCACGTCCATTCCTTAAAGGCGATGTATTCGATGCCAATATGAACTACCGCTGGTTCCGCACCGCACGCCACTTTTTCAACGACTCTCCCAATAGCATGCCGATAAAGGAGTTCATTTCTCAAATGGACACCATATTCAAAACCGTTCGTCCCGAGGTGGCAAGAGCCTACATGAATATGGCCAGCAGCCACGACTCCCCTCGTCTTTCAACTTCGCTATACAATAAAGGACTGTACAAGTTCAACGCAAAACCATCTGACGACTCAACCTACAAGGTAAATAAACCCGATGCAGCAACTTACAAAATCATGGAACAGCTACTTGTGCATCAGTACACCTTTTTAGGCTCACCCCAAATATGGAATGGAGATGAAATGGGAATGTGGGGCTGCGATGACCCGGACACCCGCAAACCTCTAATTTGGCCCGATTACAAGTTCGACGATGAGGTTGTGCACCCACTCGGAATGCAGAAACCCGTTGATAAGGTAGCCTTCGACTCTACTCTTTTCTACCTTTACAAGCAGCTAATATCTATGCGAAAAAGCAACGAAGTTCTAGTTAGAGGTTCGCTAAAATACCTCATAACCGACGAGGCTAACAGAATCCTTGCCTATAGCCGTAATCTAGAAAAAAAAGAGGCTATAGCAGTTTTCAACCTCTCTAATAAACCTAAAACTGTGAGCATTCCTGCCCTCCAAAAAAACAGTTACACCAATGGCCTTTTGAAGGGCAAAAGCGTAAAACCAGTAAAGGGGAAACTTGTAGTAACACTAGGACCAAAAGAATCTATGGTACTAATATCTAAGTAAGCAATACCCTCCTACTACATATGCAAAAGCCCATTCAAAATGCTGAATGGGCTTTTGCATATCATAGCACTATTTTCGTACCTGCCTAATCAACAAACTTATATCCAACTCCCTTTATTGTTTTAATATACTCATCCCCAATTTTTTCACGAAGTTTCCTAATATGAACATCGATAGTACGATCGCCTACAATTACGTTGTCGCCCCATATGGTGTTGAAGATTTCTTCGCGGGTAAACACCTTTTGAGGCTTAGAGTATAAAAGCGCAAGTAATTCAAACTCTTTTTTAGGGAGTTCCATCTCAACACCATTCTTAACCACAATATAGCGCGACTTGTCTATAACTATGGATGAATCACTACGATCGATTGCTTCTGTAGCGCCTACATGTTCAACGCGCCTTAACAGCGCCTTTACTCGGCTTACAAGAACTTTAGGTTTGGTTGGCTTCGTAATATAATCGTCAGCACCTGCTTCAAAACCTGCTATTTGCGAATAATCTTCGCCTCTTGCGGTTAAGAATGCTATAATGGAAGTAGAGAGTTCTGGTATTTTGCGCATTTCCTCGCATGTTTCTATGCCATCCATTTCCGGCATCATTACATCAAGAATAATAAGCTGCGGCCTAACATCCAATGCTAAACGAATAGCCTCTCTTCCATTTGTTGCCGTATAAACATCGAAGCCCTCCTTTTTCAAGTTATATCCTACGAATTCAAGGATATCGTTTTCATCATCAACAAGAAGAATTTTTTGCTGCGCTTCACCCATATTCTGGTTGTATGTAAGTTTTTGTTTCCAGTACAATTCTACCAAAAGAATGTTACCCTAAAGTTAACAATTAGCTAAAATAATTCTAGTTTTCCATTCTTTTTTATAGATGGATAAGCCACGCTACTCTCTTATTAATAGATTACATATTGATTAGCAAACAATTGCTACTATTAAATTAAAGGATCTTTATTTTCTAAACAAGCGGGTGGACATCGCTTACAATATAAAATGATTCACAACCAAATAGATTGCAATTTGTAATTCAATTACAAAATTTTACATCAAAAAAAACTTTTTTTATTCTAATTGATGCTAATTTTTCATAGATTGCGTCAAATTAAACTAAACCACAATGGACACTACGACTAAACTAACCAGTAAAGACTTTATCGAAAGAGAAGGAAAGTACGGAGCACATAACTACCATCCGCTACCCGTTGTTCTCGAAAAAGGAAAAGGCATATATATGTGGGATGTTGAAGGGAAAAAATACTTCGACTTCTTATCGGCCTACTCTGCTGTAAACCAAGGCCACTGCCACCCAAAGATCGTAAACGCAATGGTAGAGCAAGCACAAAAGCTGACCCTAACCTCTCGCGCATTTTTTAATAACGTACTTGGAGAATTTGAGCAATTCGTCACCAGCTACTTTGGATACGACAAGGTTCTTCCAATGAATACTGGCGCTGAAGCCGACGAAACAGCGCTTAAGCTTTGCCGCAAGTGGGCATACGTAAAAAAAGGCATTGCAGAGGACCAGGCAAAGATTATTGTATGCGAGGGGAACTTCCACGGAAGAACCATTACCATTGTTTCCATGTCGAACGACCCTGAATCGTATGGGGGATTTGGCCCATTCACCCCCGGATTCGAAAAAATTCCATACAACGATATAGCCGCTCTCGAGAAAGCATTGGAGGATTCCAACGTTGCCGGGTTCCTTCTAGAACCTATTCAGGGCGAAGCAGGCGTTTTCGTACCAGACGAAGGCTACCTAAAAGCAGCTTACGATCTTTGTAAGAAGAAGAACGTTCTATTTATGGCCGATGAGGTTCAAACCGGCATCGCCCGTACAGGTAAGCTCCTTGCCTGCGATCACGAAGGTGTTCATCCCGACATTCTAATTTTAGGGAAAGCTATTTCAGGAGGCGTTATGCCGGTATCGTGCGTACTTGCTAACGACGACATCATGCTATGCATCAAGCCAGGCGAGCACGGTTCTACTTTTGGGGGTAACCCAGTTGCAGCCAAAGTTGCTATTGCAGCACTAGAGGTTGTAAAAGAAGAAAAACTTGCTGATAATGCAGCCAGACTAGGAGAAATCTTCCGCACCGAAATGCGCAACTTCGACTCTCCAATGATCGAATTGGTAAGAGGGAAAGGTCTGCTAAACGCAATCGTCATTAAGAATATGAATGGGAAGACAGCATGGGATGTTTGTCTTGCTATGCGCGATAGAGGTGTTCTGGCCAAGCCAACCCACGGTAATATTATCCGTTTTGCGCCTCCATTGGTTATTACAGAAGCAGAGATCAGAGAGGCCATTTCTCTTATCCAGCTAGCATTTAAGGATATCGAAAACGGCAAACAGCCTATCGAATAATAAAGACAAACTACAAACTGCTACACATCTATTATTAACCATGAAAGCCATTCCCGTTATGAAGGAATGGCTTTCTTCATTTCTTGTTGTATAGCCTAATACTCATCCTATTTGGCTAAGATTATAAAAAAGCAGACAATTGTAAATTAACACTGTAACGTTTCGCCATTAGGAGCGTCTTTATAGCTAGTTTAGCGGGTGGTATACCCACAATTTTCATAAAACATTAACGAATGAAGAACAAGTATTTACTGGTGCTACTTGCCTTGGCTCCTTCGACGGTAGCATTTTGCGGCAACAAGCCCGAAGTAAAAAGCAAAGCGCTGGATGCTGTCGACATGAATAAAAAGGTACGCCCAGGCGTAAACTTTGTTGAATACGCCGGCGGAGGATGGCTTAAGAACCTGAATATTCCTGACGACAAAACCTCGTATGGTGCATTCGACATCCTTCGCGAGAATAGCATTAAGGATGTTCAGAACATCCTTTTAGAGGCTGCTGCAACAACCAACGCACCTAAGGGAACTCCATCCCAAAAGATTGGAGACTTTTACGCTTCGGGTATGGATAGCACCCGAATAGAGAAGTTGGGCGCTGAACCAATCAAAAAGTACGTTGCTCAAATCAACCAAATCGAGAACAATAACGACCTTGCAATCGCAATTACACAGCTTCACCTACATGGTATTAGCGCTCTATTTGGTGGTGGCGTAGAGCAAGACTTCAAGAACAGCCGTATTTACAAGATGTACCTAGCGGAAGCCGGCATTGGGATGCCCGACCGTGACTACTACGTTAAGGACACCCCTCACAACAAGGAACTCCAGGCAGCCTATAAAGCGCTAATCAAAAAATGCTTTATTCTTCTCGGATATGGAGAGGCACAGGCAGCTGAAGCTGTAAACAACATTTACACCCTCGAATACAACCTAGCTATTGCATCGAACACCCGCTTGGAGAACAGGAATATGGTAGCCCTTTACAACCCTGTACCAACCGCAGAATTCTGCAGCAAAAACGGGTCTTTCCCTTGGAACCAGTACTTCTCGAGCCTAGGGCTTAACCTGTCGAACGACGAGGTGGTGGTTATGCAGCCAAAATTCTTTGTTACGGTTGATAGCCTGCTAAAGGTTACCCCTATTCAGGCTTGGAAGGACTATCTAACCTGGAACATCACTCGCAGCATGGCCTCAACGCTCAGCAGCGACTTCGTAAACGCCAGCTTCGAGTTTTACGGGAAGGCATTATCGGGCCAAAAGACGCTATCGCCACGCTGGAAGCGAATTTCTAACGAGGTTGATGCCGATTTAGGCGAAGCCATCGGCCAGCTCTACGTGCAAAAGCACTTCCCACCTCAAGCAAAACAGCGCATGGTTGAGCTGGTGAACAACCTAAAAGCAGCGTACAAGATCCGCATCCAAAATGTAGACTGGATGAGCGCCGAAACCAAGGCAAAGGCTATCAATAAACTTAGCAAGATTATGGTAAAGGTGGGCTATCCCGACAAGTGGAAGGATTACTCATCAATGGAGATCAGCCGTGATTCATACTTCGAAAATGTACTAGCTGCAAACCGCTTCCAGATTCGCGAAAACCTCAACAAGTACGGCAAACCCGTTGACATTACCGAATGGGGCATGTACCCACAAACCGTAAACGCCTACTACAACCCGCTTAACAACGAAATCGTATTCCCTGCAGCTATTCTTCAGCCACCATTCTTTGGCCTAGATGCCGATGATGCCGTAAACTACGGAGCCATTGGCATGGTAATTTCTCACGAAATGTCCCACGGCTTTGACGATGAAGGAAAGCAATTTGATGCAGATGGCAACATGATTAACTGGTGGACCGACGAGGACGCCAAGAACTTTACCGAGCGCACCAAGGTTCTGGTAAACCAGTACAACAATTTCAAGGTGCTCGACAGCCTACATGTTGATGGCGAGCTAACCCTTGGCGAAAACATTGCCGACAACGGCGGTATGAACATCGCCTGGGATGCCTTCCAGCTATCGCTAAAGGGCAAGAAGCGCCCTGCCGCTATCGACGGGTTTACGCCAGAGCAACGCTTCTTCCTAGGATACGCTAAGGTTTGGCGCCAGAAGATGCGCGATAAGGAGCTTATGCGCCGCCTAAAGGAGGACGTTCACTCCCCTGCCATTGCCCGCGTAAACCGCGCCGTGTTCAACATCGACGCATTCTATAAGGCATTCGACATAAAGCCTACCGATCCGCTCTACATAGCACCTGCTGATAGAGCAAGGGTTTGGTAGCATTTTAGCAGCTGCTATACAAATGGGGGCATCCGGCAACGGGTGCCCCTTTCTTGTTTTTCGCACCATTAACAAGTACCATACTTGTACCGATGGGGCTTCTCCGAGAGGGGGTATCTGATCAAATTGCACCAGCACCGGATGAATTTGCACAGCTGTCTGACTAATCTTCACACCTATCGGATGAATTTGCACATCCACATGACTAATTTGCACATCAATTGGAGGAATTTCCACACCCACTGGACTATTTTACACAACTGCCGGACTAATTTACACCTCCATCGACCGAATTTACACCGATGGGGGTTCTCCGAGAGGGGGCATCGGCCAAAATTGCATCGGCGACCATCAAAAATGCATCGATGCCGACCAAATTTATACCCCCATCGACCGAATTTGTACCGACGGGGGTTCTCCGAGAGGAGGCGTCGGCCAAAATTGCATCGGCGACCATCAAAAATGCATCGATGCCGACCAAATTTATATCCCCATCGACCAAATTTACATCGACGAGGATTCTCCGAGAAGGGGCATCGACCAAAATTGCATCGGCAACCATCAAAAATGCATCGATGCCGATACAATTTGTACCCCCCATCGACCAAATTTACATCGACGAGGATTCTCCGAGAAGGGGCATTGACCAAAATTGCATCGGCAACCATCAAAAATGCATCGATGCCGACCCAATTTACATCCCCATCAGCCTATTCAAAATGCGCTAGGGCGCAACATCACCGAATAGAGCCTTTCTCGGCATTCGGGTTCGTAGCTTGAAGGATAAGCCCATGCTGCTGCTCAATAAGGTTATGCATACGAGCCACCCGCTGGCTTAACGAGCGCCAGAGCGACAGGTCGGACTGCTCGCTTAACCGAAGCCCGGCCAGCGCCTCGGCACACCTTTTACTGTGCTCCAGCAGCACGTCCGACTGGTACCGCAGCTGGCTAACCGAGACGCCTCGGCTGGCATAGTCGGTTTTGAGCACCTGCAGCTGCTCGTACATCTCCACGCTGGTTTGGTAGCTCTTCTCCAGCTCTTCGAAGGCGTAGAGCCACATCTCGGATAGCCGCCTCCGTTCGGCTTCTAGAGCGAATGCCAGCTCGCGCTTCAGGAGCGCATAGTAGCGGGCCGACGACTCGTTCCCGATCCCCGCCCACTCCATCCGGCGCATCGCGTTGGCGTACATCTGTGGCTCGGGCAGCACCTGATCGGCAGATATCGAATCGCTGTAGTTGAAGAGGTAGTTGGCATCCTTCGCCACCTTTTGCCCGTAAAACTCCGCCGTGGTTATGGGCTGGTACAGCAGCTGCCACATCGGGTCGAAGGGCATGTGCGATTTGACGAAATCGGCAGGCTCCTGCATGAAGTACCCAAAGGAAAGCCGCTTAACCAGCTCGCCATTCTGCCAGGTACTAGCCCCCCAGGTGGGGTCGAAGAGCTTCCACTGCCCGTTCTTTAGCCGCACGGCCACCCAGGCATGATCCTGATCGACCACTCCCCCATCCTGCCGGGTGTACCCCGAAACGTAGTAGGCCTTAATATCAATCCGCTTACATAGGTTGATAAAGAGATCGGCATAGCCCGAGCAGATTGCCTTCCGCTTTGCGAGCGTAACCTTAACTGTTGAATCGCCACGGTAGCTAATAGGGTTTGCCATACGCGCTACATCGTATTCGATATTGGAGCATATCCAACCGTACACGGCGCGTAGGCGGTCCGACTCGCGCCCAAACGATTCGGCAATAAGCGCCGATAGCGAGTCGGCATCGTTGATACGAGCCACTGAGGGCGAGTGCACAAAGCGGTCGACCTTTCGGTTGCCCTGCGCATAGCCCGAAAGGCCAATAAGAATTACACCTACTATAGCTGCAAGCTGCCTCATATGCCAAATATAGCATGGCAAAGTATACCAATGCATAGAAGCGGGAAGAATATATTCTCCCCGCCCAATTCTCTGAAATGTAATTTCAGATTCGCTTTATAAACAACACTAGTAAACGGTGTTCTGAGGATCGAAGTTAGTCCAACCCTTTGACCAGTTGTCGGCATCGGCATCGCTCTTGAATGCTCCAATAAAGTCAACCTTATCGAACCATGCATCCTGAAGAAGCGCGCTGGTAAACAGGTTGCTCTTGCCTACAAGCGGGCTACCTGCCATTGGGCCGAAGTTTGGACTTGCGACCATGCTGTTGGGCTGCTTCATCTTCATATCGGCAATCGCGGCAAGGTTGCTATTGCTACCGCCTGCGCGCGAGAAGTAGCCATTGGAGAACGATGGTTTAGTGGCATCGAGGTTGGTTCCATCAGTCGACAGCTGGTCTAACCAGGTTTTGTTTTTGTCGCTTCCAAGAATGGTCATTCCTGCAAATACCACGTTCTGAACGGTAAGGTTTCCGGCAGTAGCAGCTGCCTGAGTTGCGCTTCCCTTATCGTTCTCTACCATGATGCCAACCGGGTAACCCGCAGCAACGGTATTAAAGATGTTTAGGCGAGAGTTTCTACGAATCTGCATGGCTGCCTGAAACTGGCCTAAAGCCGAGCCATTGTTGGGGTTTACGCTACCTCCGTTGATGTAGGTGGTGGTGTTGGCAAAGTCGGCAGCCTGTCCGATGGGGCCAATAATGGTAACGTTGCTGAATACGGCAGAGGTAAAAGGCTCGGCAGCCGTTCCGCTCGCGTTGTTATCGGACTCGAAGCAGTTAGAAACCGACTTGTCGGCAATCTTAGGGTTACGAACCGAAAGCATGTACTGCATCTTTCCGGAGAAGCCATTGTCGGTATCGAAGTCATCGTCCCAACCGTGGTAGGCAACAAGATACTTAGCGTTAACGCTGCCACCAAACCACTCGAAAGAGTCGTCATTACTGTACGATACCTGAACGTGATCGATGGTTGTGCCTCTACCTACAGATCCAAGGGTAAGACCGTTAATCTCCTGATCGGTTGCAAAAGGGTAACCGGCAAACTCGATGCGCACGTAGCGTAGTTTACCCGAGTTATCGTTATCGTCGGTACCGCCATGCTGGGTACGCAAGCCACCTTCGATGGTCATCTGGCCAATGTTATTCTTGGCCTTACCTAGAATTACCAAACCACCCCAATCGCCGGGCTTACGGCTACCAGGCGCTTGTGCCGAGGTAAATACGATTGGCTGGGTTTGGGTTCCTTCGGCAAAAAGCTTTCCACCTGGTTCTACAATAAGCGAAGCCTTGGTGGCCTTATCGCCCTTGATGATGGTTCCCGGCTCGATGTAAAGCTCCGATCCGCTGGTTACATAAACCCATCCCTTTAGCGAGTAAACGCCCTTCTTGATTACATACTTTCCCTTTACCTCGAAGGCATTCGATCCATCGCCAATAGCTGTTCCATTCCAGGCAATGGCATCACCAGGTACAATAGGATTTACAGGTGAATCATCGTCCTTGCTGCAGCTGGTTACAAGTGCCAGCATTACCATCATTGCAGCTACAAGGTTAATCTTTGTAAGCATCTTTTTCATTGCTTTCGGTTTTAAAATTTGGTTATTGTTGTTTTGTTAGATTCTAGATACTAGACTTTAGATGTTGGACATCTTTTTCACTACTCCCTATTCCCTACTCACTCTCTATAGCCTAATTCCTAGCGAGAGCGAGTAGCTGCGTCCCGGATTATACTTTTGCTTTACCTGATTTCGGGTTTGCGATACGCCGCTGGCATCGGTAAACTCGGCCTTTTGTTCCAGAACGACATCCTCGTTTAGCAGGTTCTTTGCAGCACCGCTAAGGTTAATGTACTTGCTTAGCTTTACGTTAAAGGTAAAATCGATCAGATTGCGGGGGCGCTCGTAGATGTCGGGAACCGAGATGTTCGGATTGCCCTCAACCCTTCTGCCAACCCCTACAATTCGCTCTCCGATGACGTTGTAGAGCAATCCACAGGTTAGCGTATTCTTACTATTTTGGTAGAAAAGTCCCGTATTTACCAGATAGGGAGACTGCCCCTGCATTGGACGACTATGCTCCAGCGTGTTGCCCTTATCGAACTCTACGCGGCTGTAGATGTAAGCGGCATTTACCGATAGCGAGAAGTTCTTCATCCCTAACCAGCCCAAATCCTTCTTCATATCTACCTCTACACCTAGATTGTTAGCAGATTTGGCGTTGGTGTACGAGTAGGTGTAGCCACCAGCATTCTCGAAGTAGGTCGATTCGATGGGATCCTTAAAGTTCTTGTAGAAGAGGGCTACAGAGAGCATTTCGCCTGGGGTAGGGTAAACCTCGTAGCGTAGGTCAACATTTTGGATGTACGACGTCTTCAGGTTCTCGTTACCCTTTACGAAGCTAAAGAGTTCAAAGTCGTAGTAGGTTGATGGCGATAGCTCGCGGAACTCTGGACGGTTTACCGTTGCCCCATAGGCTAAGCGCACAAGCTGCTTATCGCTAATATTGTAGGAGGTGTTTAGCGATGGAAAGAGATCCGACTTGGTGTAGCTGGTCTTCTTGGTGCTAAAGTCGGTTGGGTCCATCGAAACGTACTTGGTAACGCTCATCCTGTTGTTCTCGAAGCGCACACCACCGTAGATGTTGAACTTCTTTATCGGGATATTAATTCCTACATATCCAGCACCAAGGGTATTATCCGCTTTATAGTTGTCGGTATTACGAGTATCCTCGTAGGCGTAAATGCTACTGGTACCAAAGTTACTTTGCTGAAAGACCTCCTCGTTGGACTGGTACTTTAGCGATTGGTTGGCTGAGGTTTCATTTAGTATGTAGTAGAACGATCGGGTATTATAATCGCGGTTCTTGTACTCGCCATATGCTCCAAGCTTAAGCGTTGGGAGAATGCTTCCCAAGCGCGTAATCCTGTACTGGTAGTTGGCAGCCCCCGAGTAAACGTTCTCGTTAAGGTCGACAAAAAGGCGCTTGGTGTCGTTAAAGTCGATCTCTAAGGGCTCGTTCGGGTTGTTGATGTTACGGTCGCGAGAGATGGTTCTTCTATCTGGCTGATTCTTGTTGGAGAGCGAGTAGCCTAAGTTCCAATCAAACTTCCCTTTTTCATCCAAATTATGGTTCCCCGAAAGCTGACCCGAATAGGTAAGACGACTGGTGTATAGGAACTCCTGCTTCTCCTGGTAGTACCCGCTGTTGAGCTGCTCGCCGACACGCTCGGTAAGCCTGTTACGCCCCGACTGGTTGATGACGTTGCGTAGCTGTATCGACGACTTGCTGCTTAGCGCATAGGTAAGATTTAGCATTGCACCTACCTTGCTCTCGGCGTTGTACTGGTTGTCGGTATACTTAAAGAAGTAGTTGGGACGATCGTTTACGATGTCGTACGAGCCAATTAGCGCATTCTCAATGTTGTGGAGCGCTTTGTAGCTGTTGCTGTAGTTGGCAGCAAACGAAAGGTTGATATTTCTATCGTCACCTACGCCGATCTTACGGTTTAGCATTAGCGAGAAGCGTTGGTCGGGACGTTTAAACGACTTGTAGCTATCTATGCTCCAATCGTTGTTAAACCCGTTACGGGTAACCTCGTTTATTTGCGAAGCGTTACTTGCAGCATCATTATTGAGGCGATAGGGTACAATACCTTTGAGGCTTCGGGTTCCATCATCAAATCCTAAGAAATCTAAACCTCCTGTTGGTGCAACCCTGAAGCTTTTGAACTGCGTTTGGTCGTTGATTCCGGTGCCGTAGCTGAGCTCCAGCGAGTTCGATTCCGAGGCATCCTTGGTGTTAATCTGAACGAAACCACCCGAGAAATCGGCAGGGTACTCTGGTGCTGGCGACTTTACCACGGTTATATTCTCGAGCTGCGAGCTGGGGATCATGTCGAACGAAAAGGCACGAGAGTCCGACTCGGAGCTGGGCACCGCCGCACCATTCATCCACACATTATTATACCGCTGCGAGAGACCACGAATTACAATAAACTTACCATCGATGATTGAAATCCCCGGAATACGGCGCACCACCTCCGAAGCATCCCTATCCTGCGTTTTAGCAATTTGCTGGCTCGACACGCCGCTCATTACCAACGAAGATGCCTTCATGGTGGTAATCATCGACATTTCGGTGTTAGCCCTTCGTTTGCGGCTTACCACCACAGCGTCTATTGCCTTAGATTCGGGTTCCAACAGGATATTAACCTCGGAAGGCTTACCAGCCACAACACGAATTTTTTCGGTTTCTACCTTATTGTAGGAAATATAGCTTACTACTAATACATACGTTCCTGGAGTAACTGCAATTTCAAACTCTCCATTGATATTGGTTGTCGAACCTTTAGGTAGCCCCTTAATGGCTACGTTTGCACCAATAAGAGTCTCTGAAGTTACCTTGTCCTTAACCACACCCTTAATGGTACACCTACCACCTTGCTGCGAGCTGGCATTTAATGAAAGGAAAGTAATCAGAAATAATAGAGCAACTTTCAGATCAAAACTTCTCATGTAAAGCTTCTTTAGTGATGTTTATTTACACCACAAAAAAACGGCTCTAACAAGAATTGAAGCTTAAAACGGATTTATCAAATGATTAATTATAAAGGGCGATGGATATCGTTTAGGTAATATTCAATCCACAAAATAATCATCCCTAAGCCATAAATAATTCGTCTGCGAGTAGGATTACGAACAATCAGCAAGGCGTTTATATCAATCCTCCCATTAGTAGAGCTTAGTTACAGCTAAGCACAACACCATCATCTTAACATACAAGTAACAGGGGAATAACAAAGCACATTCCGTCATTAAAACAGATAAAAAAGATTGAATATAATGTAGAATTAACCCAACCAATACGATCAGCTAACACTCGAATAGTAGGTTTGCATTACAACATTCAAATGTGCTTTACCGCTACTTATTGGCACAAAATGATTATATAATCAGATATAATATGAGTTATTTTTCTTAGCCCCCAGCTGCGACAGCCCGGGGCTACTTTTTTATCATTCCAACAAAGCAACTCCTAAAAGATATCCAGTTTCTGCAGCCGCATCTTGATGGCGCCCTTGCTGCGGTCGAAAAAGTCGGAGATTTCGGTAATGCTCCAGCCCCTGTCGTAGAGTTCCACCAGCTTGCGATCGTCATCTGGTTTCCAACCCTTGTATGATGAGGTTGGTTTTGGTGTAGCTGCAGGCTCAATCGTCTTCTCCATCTTGGTGCGCGAGGCTACCGCCCGCACGCTGCCCGTTTGCGAGATAGCATAGTCTACAAGCCTTAGCTCTACAGGAAGGTTTAGCCGCTTGCGTGCTCGCGTTGCCGCCACATAGAGCAGGTTAACCTCCTCGCTCAGTTCATCTACCCTTGCCGGATTGATGGCAAACTCGCGGCGCAGCTTCTCCTCGGTGAAGAAGTCATTGGCCAATGTCACCTCGTCGTACTCCATGCCCTTACAGCGGTGCACGGTTGAGAAGACAATATCGGCCTTAGACTTATCCTTATCCTCGGTGTGGCTCTGCTTTATCTTGTTGATGAGCGCTGGCAACTCCGGCCCATACTTCTTCACCATCTCCAACATTGACTTCAGCTGCACATCGTCGGTTTCCTCCACGTACTCCTCGAACTCGTAGATGTCGTTAAACGATCCGATGAGCCCATCGCGTACCTTATCCTTAGCCCCACGCTGTAGGTAAATGATGTCTAGCAGCGACGTACCCTCGTCGCCGTAGGTGTACGAGCTGATGTTACCCTCGAAGTAGATGCTGCCCACCTTTTTCTTGTCGATGAGCAGTTCGATGGCCTTATCGAGCAGGCTGATGTTGGTGCGCGCCACAAACGCCCTCGAATGGATTGCTCCCGACGCATCGCCCATTCCGCTGATGTACGGAGGTACAAAAGACGAGCTAAGGTTGCTCTTTAGCTGCAGGATATTCTGCGCCAGCGCGGCCACATCGCCGTTAAAGCGGAAGCTGGTGGAAAGGTTCTGCGACTTAAAGCCAACCGACTCCAGCGAGTTGATGGCGTAACGCCAGCCGTAGATTTGCTGGTGCGTATCACCCACAATTAGTTTTGTACCTCTTTGCTTTAAAAAGACATCGAGCATGGCCGCCGAGGCATCTTGCCCCTCGTCGAAGAGCAGGTGGCTGTAGGGAAGCGTTGGATTTGATAGCTGAAACTTTTTCAGGTAGAAGTCGTGCGTGATCTCCAGCTCACCACTGTCCATCTTGGCTAGGAAAACACGGGTAAGGTACTCGATGGTGTCGTAGTTAGCCTGTACGAACTGGCGTGCCCCTTCGTCCTTTACCGCATCGAGGTAGCTTAACTCCTGCACCTTTCGGCTTGGGCTGTTGCAGAAGTAGGCGGCAAAGCGGTTAACGTGGTTGGCAATGGTAAGCGCGTGCACCATATCCATATTTCTACCCAAGCAAAGAATGCGCACCAGTTCGTGCGTTTGGTAGCCAAATCGGACACGGTAGCCCGAACCCATCACCACATGCTTAAAGGCCAACGAATGCGCAGTCTCTACCCTAACGTTCGATAGTCCGGCACGGGCGAACTTCTGCTCGGCCTCCAGCTTCACCGACTTGTTAAAGGCAATGTAGAGCATTCCTCTAGCATTTTGCCGCTGCCGGGCATACTCGATAATGGTGGTAGTTTTCCCCGAACCTGCAACAGCATTAACCTTCACATCGGCATTCTCCTGCACAATGGCAACCTGCTCGTTGGTGAGCTTCATCATTACTCGCTAATGGATTTGGTGGGCGGCAAAGATAGTGAAAATAGGGAGTAGGGAACAGTGAGTAGGGAATAGGGGAGGCTTATTCTTTAATCCCGCTAAGGCGGGATGTCGCTTCGCTCCACTTCCGTTTAACTCCCGTTTATTTCCGTTTAACTTCTATCAGGTAGGACTATTCCCTTTAACTTCTCTCATAAAAAAGAGGCGCACCATCTCGGTAAGCCTCTTCTTATGAATAAACCTTTTCATTCTCAATTACTATGACAAAACACGTTTTACAGTTGCTCCAATATCGGCAGGTGATTCTACCACATGTACGCCGCACTCGCGTAGTATCTTCATCTTAGCGGCTGCGGTGTCCTCGGCTCCCCCGATTATTGCACCGGCATGCCCCATCCGTCGTCCCTTGGGGGCTGTTTGCCCGGCAATGAATCCAATCACAGGCTTTGTGCCATGATCCTTTATCCAGCGAGCAGCATCGGGCTCCATGGTTCCGCCAATCTCGCCAATCATAACAATGGCATCGGTATCGGGATCATCCATAAACATCTTTACGGCATCTAGCGTAGAGGTTCCAATGATGGGATCGCCGCCAATACCAATGCAGGTCGATTGCCCCAAGCCTACCTCGGTTAGCTGGTAAACGGCCTCGTAGGTTAGCGTTCCAGATTTGGAGATAATGCCAACCCTGCCCTTTTGGTGGATAAACCCGGGCATAATGCCAACCTTGCACTCGCCCGGGGTTATCACGCCTGGACAATTGGGACCAACCAATTGAGTGGTTCTATCCTTTAGAAAAGCGTTCACCTTAACCATATCCTGTATGGGAATTCCTTCGGTAATGCAAACCACCAGCTTAACGCCTGCATCGGCAGCCTCCATGATTGCATCTGCAGCAAAAGGCGCAGGTACAAATATCACCGACACATCGGCACCAGTTGCTTTTACAGCATCCTCTACGGTATTAAACACCGGACGATCCAAGCACGTAGTGCCACCCTTGCCTGGAGTAACACCTGCAACCACGTTGGTTCCGTACTCCATCATCTGCGTTGTATGAAAGGTGCCCTCACTACCGGTAATCCCTTGCACAACAACTCTCGAATCCTTGCCTACCAGAATGCTCATGCGATTTACATTTTCTTAATAACCTAACAAAAGTTAAAAGGTTTAATTTGGAAGGGGAGTTTTTTTTTAAGAAGGAGTTAAACGGAAGTGGAGCGAAGCGACATCCCGCCTTGGCCGGATTAAAGAATAAGCCTCCCCTATTCCCTTCTCACTACTCACTGTTCACTGTTCCCTACTCCCTATTTTCACTATCTTTGCGCTACAATCCTTACGAAGATGAGAGATAGCTCCACCATAGTAGCCGTTGCCACACCTGCCGGACAGGGTGCCATAGCGGTAATCCGTCTTAGCGGCCCCGATGCCATTGCCATTGCCGATAAGCTGTTCCATTCGCCATCGGGCAAGAAGCTGGCCGATCAGAAGGCCAACACCATCCACTTCGGGAAACTGGAAAACGAGGAAGGGGAAATCGACGAGGTGCTAGTATCCATCTTTAGGGCGCCGCACTCGTTTACGGGCGAGGATTCCGTAGAGATCTCGTGCCACGGCTCGGTGTACATCCAGCAGCGCGTAGTTGAGGCTACGCTAAGGGCTGGCGCTATGCTTGCCCAACCGGGAGAGTTCACCCAAAGGGCCTTCCTCAACGGTAAGTTCGACCTGTCGCAGGCCGAGGCAGTGGCCGACCTTATCTCATCAACCAATAGGGCAAGCCATCGGCTGGCGATGAACCAAATGCGCGGCGGTTTCTCGAAGGAGATCGAGCATCTACGCGAGCAGCTGCTCACCTTCACCAGCCTTATCGAGCTGGAGCTCGACTTCAGCGAGGAGGACGTGGAGTTTGCCGACCGCTCGAACCTGCGCACCCTTATCACCACCATCATCAGCCATATCGACAAGCTGGCAAAGACCTTCAGCCTTGGGAATGCGGTGAAGAACGGGATCCCCGTTGCCATCGTAGGAAACCCCAACGTGGGCAAATCGACCCTGCTAAATGCCATGCTCAACGAGGATAAGGCCATCGTTTCGGAGATTGCCGGCACCACCCGCGATGTGATTGAGGACACCTTTACCATTAAGGGCATCTCGTTCCGCTTTATCGACACTGCAGGTATTCGCCACACTCAAGACACCATCGAGAGCCTCGGTATCGAGCGTACCTACAAGAAGATCGCGCAGGCATCCATCGTGCTGCTGCTGGTAGACCCTACGGAGTCGGAAGAGAGCATCGAGCATTCGGTGACCAACGTGTTTAAGCGCATCAGCGACGACCAGCACCTTATCGTAGTGCTCAACAAGATTGATGGCGCTACCCCTGCCCTTATCGATCCGCTTAGGGCTAGGCTTAAGGCAAAGTACGACGACAGGATAGATATCGTTGCCATATCGGCCAAGCAACGCACCAACCTCGAAGAGGTGAACCGCCTGCTGGTGGAGAAGGCCGGGCTGGAGCAGATGTCGGAATCGAGCGTTATTGTTACCAACATGCGCCACTACGAGGCGCTGGTTAACACCCAGGAGGCGCTGGAGCGCGCTCTCGAAGGTTTGGACTCAGGTATCTCGGGCGACTTCCTATCGCAGGATATCCGCGAGGCAATATTCTACCTAGGGCAGATTACCGGAACCATCTCCACCGACGATATTCTAGGAACCATCTTTAGCAAGTTCTGCATCGGAAAGTAGACGTTCTTTCAACATCATAAGACAAACGCCCGGAGATTTCTTCGGGCGTTTGTTATTTGTAGCATCACGTCGCTTAATTACGGAATTTAAACCACATAAATATTCTAAAGACCTTCTTTTTTCATATTTATTCAACAAAATACCATTTGCTACAATAATGATTATTTACAATTCTGACATCCTCAATGTAAATAACTCTATTAATTGACGATTTCACTAAACGAAGTTTAGTTCTATAATCACCACCTACTGGACATATTGTATCATCCGATATTAACGCATTAATCCTATACCATTGGGGATCTGTTACAAACTCATTATCCTTATTTGATTTATACTGCATTAATGCGCAGTCTGTTTGTTTTGTAATACCATTAGAAGCATCAGTATACTCTTTTTTTGTTGTTTCTAAAATTTTGTAATATCCATTTGTTGGCACTACTGTGTCATTACAAACAGTTACTACTGCTTCTTTTCTTTTACCAAATGGTGTATTCCATTTGGTTTCAAGCCTCGCTATTGATTCTTCAAAATTTTCTGCTTCTTTAGTATTTGGTCTTGCAAGCACACAACAAATAGGGAATAAGGATATTTCATTAAACTCTTCTATTGTTTTAACTATAGTATACCCTTTTAGTGTTCCTTTTGTAACTTTTTTTATCTCTGTAATTTTATCCATTCCTATTTCTAATGCATAATTGTATGCATCATCATCAAAAACATAAATAGTTCTCATTATTGTCTTTTTAGTGTTTTGTATTGATAGTTTACAATTTTACAAAAAAAACATTCACCTATTTAATACTTACTTTTGTTTTGTTAACCAAACCAAATTTTCTATCTTAGGCAGCGGTAAAGATTGTTTTTAGTAGCATTCTTTAGGCCAGCAAAAATATCAGCTAACGCATAACATTACGGGCTATTCAGCCAAATCTGGTCCAATAGCCTACAAAACTTCCAAATTTTTAATCGTAGTACAAGCTGTAGCAGCTGCGTGAAACCTCGGGTAGAGCTTTCACCAAGGGAGAAGTTCCGTCGCCACATGGCAGCTGAGCTTTTACAGAGTGTAAAGTTCTATCGCCATTCGGCAGCTGAGCTTTTACAAAGCGTAAAGTTCTATCGCCACCCGGCAGCTGAGCTTTTACAGAGTGTAAAGTTCTATCGCCACTCGGCAGCTGAGCTTTTACAGAGTGTAAAGCTCTATCGCCACTCGGCAGCTGAGCTTTTACAGAGTGTAAAGCTCTATCGCCACCCGGCAGCTGAGCTATAGCCTGTGCAATCGGCAGTATAGCCCTTGTAGTCGCTTGCGTTAGGGATATTCGACCTTGCCTTAAGTAAATGGTGCAAAAGCAGTCAGCCGCTAAACAAAAACCTAATTCTTATGGACGAATTAGCAATGGCCAAGCTCGGTGTAGCCGATGTAGGTGCAGTTGCAACGGTTATCAAGGAGGAGGTTGTGGCTTCGACCCTCACGGAGGCGAAGGAGTCGGCAGCCTACCAGGAGGTGGTAAACGAGCAGCTGAGCTACGACGACGCTATGGCTCGCGTGCGTAAAAGCGACAATACGTTGTCGAAGAACGAGGCCGATAAGCGTCGCGACGATGCCTATGTGGGAACTCGTAAGGCTATCGATTCGCTAACCTACTCGCCTGTTGAGGAGGTAAGCAAAAAGGCTACCAAACTCTACAGCATTATGGACATGTACGGTGCAAGTGTCGAAAGGCTGCCCGACTCTAAGGAGAGCGAGTACCTTAAGATCATCATCAACCGCCTGAAGGAGCCCGAAAACTACCAGATGGCCACCGAGATCGGCGTAAAGGTGTTCGTTGATAATCTGGACAAGTGCGAGAATGATTTCCGTTCGGATTGGGGCGAGATGGAGAGCGATAAGGAGGAGTTTAGGAACAGCCTATCGGCCACCAAGAGCCGTAGGAAGCTGGAGGATGCCATCAACGCGTTCTACGGCTACCTGGCCTACAACGCCAAGTACAACGCCAACAAGGAGCAGTTTGCCCAGCTGCAGCGCGCCATCTACAGCCGCTACCTGAGCATCCGGCAGAAGTACAACGAGCGGAAGAAGAAGGATGACCCTACCAAGACCGAAGGAGGCGCGCAGAAGTAGCCGCTTCTAGGCAACTATCGGAAGCCTACCTTGCAATGGGGTGGGCTTTTTTATTTTGGATGGTGGAGATAATGATAGTTCCATCGAGCTAAGAATGTTATTTCTGCTACTTCGCCTAAATAGAAGCACGTAATCCCCTCCTAGCTAAGCGTAGGCTCTACCTCATAGCCGTCAGGACTATTTATAGAGGAATAAAATTGATGCACAACAAACAATCGGCATGGATTGATAAAAAGAACCGTAAGGCTATCCCGTAAACACCATGGCGAAGCCATATCAGACTGGCACGAAATCTGTTCGAGTGAGCGGAGCATCTACAACATTAATTAGCCGAAGAGCCATCAACTAACCATAACGTACAAAGTAGGGGGAACGTTAAGCAGCGACCGAACGAGTTATTTCGTGCAGGATTTTTCTTTGTTTCGTTTCTTTTCATCCCTGAAAAGAAATGAAAATTGAGAATTACACGAAGCATTAGTCCCCCATTTGCGGGAGGTAGGGGTGGGTTAAGAACGCTAAGTGGAGTAAAAAATGTTCATTTAACCGAACAAACCCACCCCTACCCCCCTCCATAGGAGGGGATTACGTGCTCCTAATAATCGAATCAGTAAAAATAATATCTTAGACTGACGGATATGAGCGCAGACGCTCCGCCCAACTAGGTAAGATGACATCAACAGCATTTCACTGCACCCTACTTCCCAAAATTCTCCTACATTTGCTCGCGTTTAAAATCGACAGGGAATTTTTGGCAAATACGTTGGGGAATGAAAACGGGATTGGTAGTACTCGTACTGGCAGCATCGCTGCTTACAGCCTACGGTAGGGCAACGGACAAGGGAGAAGGCAACGGCATGCAAATAGCCGCAACCACCGACACGGCAGCGGTGCCCATTCAGCAAACCATAAACCTAAGCAACGGCTTTAGGCTAGAGCTGGGCCACGAAACGGTCTACGCCAGCCTTAAGCTCTACGGCTTTGCGCGCCTGCGGCACAACGGCCAGCAGGTGTACGCCGACAGCAGCAACGAGTACGAACCGCAGAGCAGCCTCTACCCGTTGGTGGTTCCGGCCGGTGACAACGACGCCGAGGTGCTGATAGAGGTAAACGATCGCCCCAACAAGAACTACCTACTCCAGCTTTTCGTGAGCAACGGAAGGCTTACCAAAGTCGAGAAGCTGCCCACCTTTATTGCGCCCGCTGCCGATCTTAACGGCGACGGCACGCTGGAGTACGCCGGCTTCTGGGCCTTTAACGAAACCTGGGGCGAGGAAAAGGAGTACACCGACTACAACCCCATCATCTACTACTCCATCACCCCCAAGGGGCTAAAGGTGAACAGCGACCTTACCCGCAAGCAGAACGATGCCATTTTCGGCTTCTTCCACGGATTTGAGTATAGCCAGCAGATCGACATCCCGGCAAGCGCGCTCAAGAAGCAGGCCGAAGAGATCGAAAGGATAAGGAGCGCCGCAGGCACGCGCTAGCCTTTTTAGCCCTAGTAATTATTAGACTACTCCATTTCGAAGGATATCCCCCGCTGGCGGGGGATAAGCTTTGAGCAGCGGCAAGCTGAATCCTTAACGTCTGCCTCTATTATGTAAGATGGATGTTTTAAATGCGAAATCCCGCAAGCCTTTTTAGCCCTTTTTAAGGACAGCACCTTCTCGCTTATTGCTAGATTTGTACTCCTAAAACAGTTCTCATGGAATATATCGGATATCTCGCGGCATTTTGCACCACCTTCGCATTTTTCCCTCAGGCCATAATGGCCATTCGAACTAAAGATGTAAAGAGCATATCGCTTACCATGTACTCCATTCTTTGCTTTGGAATTTCGATGTGGCTGGTATACGGAATTCTTAAGGCCGATTGGCCGCTGATTCTTGCCAACCTCATAACGCTCCTGCCCTCGCTCACCATCCTTTACCTAAAGGTAGCCTCGGTTGTAAAAAAGAAGTAGCAAGAGTTCCCCTTGTGCCCATAAAAAAGCAGCACCCTAACGCTCGAAAGCCGGGTGCTGCATACGAATTCTTTTTAGAGGAAGCCCTTACTCAACCGGATTCTTTACCGGACCTGCGCCCAATCCGTCGAATACGATAATTCCCTTATGGCATAGCGCACGCTGCTCCTCAATAAACGGCATAACCTTTTCCCTATCCCTCTCGAAGTAGAGGAAGTGCACGTTAGGACCGGCATCTATGGTATAGCCTACGGGCAACGAGGTTTGCTCTCTAAACGCCTTAATGCGGTTGATAATTGCTATTGTGTTGGGATCGAAAAGCAGGAACGAAGGATTGGCAACCATCATCATGGCATGCATCTCCATGGCCTCCTGCTCCACAATAGCGTAGAACGTATCTAAGCGCCCCTTCTTCATCGCATCCAGAATCTTAAGCGCATTTTTCTGAGCGTTTTGGTAGCGAATATCGGCGTAAGGATTTACGTTCATCAGGTTGTGCCCTACGGTACTGCTGATGCGCTTATCGCTGTCCGAAACCACAAAAATGGCATCGCAAAGCTCCATGAATATCGGGTCGTAGTCCTTGTACTCTATGGCATACTCATCGTTGGAAGCCAGTATGCTGGTATGCCCCCAAATGCTGTACCTGCCGTACACCGAGCGCGAGGCGCTTCCCGATCCCAATCGGGCAAAGTAGGACGAAAGGCGGTAGAAGCTATCGTCCATCTCCTTTTCGGTAAGCTCGTAAATCAGGCTGCACACGCACAGCGCAATCGATGCCAACGACGAAGATGTGGAGGCTACCCCGTCGGAATGAGGGAAGGAGTTAGCACTTTCGATGCTAATTTCCATGTTCTTGAAGAAGTGGGTAACCTCGCCAAGACTAGAGAAGAACTTTTCCAAGCGCTCGCGAAAACGCTCGTTCTCCAGCCCCTGAAAGTTGAAGGAAACCTTTAACGATTTATGAGGGGCAAAGGTTATTCGGGTGGTTGTAGTAGACTCCCTTAGGCTAAAGCTCAGGGAAGGATTGCAGGGAAGTTGCTTACCATGCTTACCCCAGTACTTTACAAGCGCAATGTTTGCTGGTGCAGTCCAGCTAACCGTAAATGGCTTATCGAGCGATATTGGCAGCTGACCAAGCGTATTTAAGTAGAAGTTCATAGTTTCGTGTTTTTACGTTAGCAAATCGTTAAAGTCGACATCTATTTTGTTTAATAACTAACCATTCAAGCTTTATCAAGTTCATTAGAGCTACGAAAGACGCTAGCCCTACTCCTTTACCCTTAGGAAAGACTGCGCCATCCTAAAACCTTTTACCTGAGCAACGACAAAGCGCTTAAGCAGCTCGTAGTCCTGCGCATACTTTAGGAATGCCGAAGCCATGCCCACCACAGCAGGCAACGACGACTTCGAAAGCAGGTAGTAGCCATCGAGAAAATTCTCGACACCGCCCGAAATGATAAGCTGGTTGCAGCGTATGGGTTCGTTTAGCACGATATCGTTCACCATCTCCACCATTTCGATGGCCGAGTGTCCAACGGCCGCTAATCCCGAAAAGGCCTCGGCCTCGGGAGTGTTGGCCCGCAGCATCTCCATCTTCGAAAAGTTGGTCCCACCAAAAGCCGCAAGCTCTACCGCGGCAATCGGCAGCTTAAGCAGCGCGCTAAGGCTTTGGTAGCCCATCCCCTGTCCTACCTCCTTCACGATAATAGGGTAATCAACCACCTCCAGAAGTTGGGTAATGGTTTCGATTGGCGGGCGCTTAATCCTATCGCCTTCGGCCTGAAACCACTCCTGAAGAGGATTAACGTGAACAATCAGCCCATCGGTTCTGAGGCGCTTAACAATCTCTGTAAGCCGATCAACCTCATTGCCATCGAGAAGATCCTCCAGCTGGCATATTCCAATATTGGCGTAAAATGGAAGATGGCTCCCCAGCAGATCGCGCACATCAAAGTCGTTGTAATGCTTTGGGCTATCCAGCAGAATACGGCAGGAACCAAGCCCCATTCCCATTCCGAACTCGCCACAAACGCGAGCGAGGTTTTGATTAATGGTTCTGGCCGCAGAGGTGCCCCCTGTCATACTCGACACCCAAAATGGAATGGCAAGCTCTTTTCCTAAAAGCTGAGTGGGGCTACTCATCCCAACAGGATGAGCCGCAAGCATTGGCTCGTAGTAAAACCTGGAATCGTTATGAGAAGTAGGCAGCTGCGCTTGCAATGCCAACGAGATATGATCTTTCTTGCGTTCTTCCATGCTTAGCCCAATTATTAATCGAATATAGCTTTTTTTTCGTCGTAAACGACAAAATTATGGCGATCCTCGCTACGCTTGTTTTTTTGGGAATCCGGCCTTGACTTCGCCCTAGACTCCGCTCGGGCTCCGAGAAGATCTTCGAGCGAAACCAAAAAGGTCTTCGAGCGGAGTCGAGAAGATCTCGAGCAGCGGCCTACTTAACCGTTATATTCTTCTAACTCCATCTAACTTCCGAAATAACTTCTCCCAATCGTCTAACAAATGCTTCAAATTTTCGATATTTACCACTTCCAACAAATGGACTTATTAAGACAAACTTTACACACATCACATGAGCTACTTACCCAATCCTGAACGCTACAGCACTATGCGTTACCGCCGTTCGGGCAATAGCGGACTAGCGCTTCCAGAGCTATCGCTTGGCCTGTGGCATAACTTTGGCGAAACCGATAGCTTTGCCGTTGCCCGCGACATGATCCGATTTGCATTCGATGCAGGCATCACCCACTTCGATCTGGCCAACAACTACGGTCCACCTCTTGGCTCTGCCGAGGAAACATTTGGCCGTATTCTTAGCAAAGATTTCATGGGGTTACGCCACGAAATGGTAATATCGAGCAAGGCTGGACACCTTATGTGGCCTGGCCCATACGGAGATGGAGGGTCTCGTAAATACCTTATCGAAAGCTGTAACGAGAGCCTTAAACGAATGGGGCTGGAGTATGTCGATATTTTTTATACCCACCGATACGACCCCAACACTCCGCTCGAAGAAACAGCATCGGCTCTAGAAACCATCTACAAGCAAGGGAAGGCCCTCTACATCGGCATTTCGAAGTATCCTGCCTTTGCGGCCGATGTGGTGCTAAACTACCTAAAGGAGGCTGGGGTTCCCGTAATCATCCATCAGCTTAAGTACTCGATGCTGGTTCGCGAACCCGAAAAAGAAATTCTTGGGTATAACAAGGAGCATGGTCTAGGGACGATTACCTTCTCGCCACTTGCTCAAGGCCTACTAACCGATAAGTACATTAGTGGTATTCCTCAAGATTCCAGAGCAGCCAAGGCAGAGGGCTTTCTAAAAGTGGAAGAGGTTGCTCCAAAGATGAACGAGGTGATGGCCCTTCGCGAGATTGCCATAAAACGCGAACAAACTATTGCCCAAATGGCCATCAGCTGGCAGCTGCACGATGATAGGGTAACCTCTGTTCTTATTGGTGCAAGCCGAGTTCAGCAAATTGCCGAAAACCTGAAGGCGTTGGAGAATACCAGTTTCAGCCAAGAAGAAATAGACGCGATTAACAGAATAACGCTAGAGTAAGCATAAAAAAGGGGGTGGCTTTCGACCATCCCCTTTTCCTTATCGTGAAATTCAATCCTCCAAATACCGTAGCTTGAAACTCGAAATTGAGGGCGATGTTCGAGCATTAAGAATCAGATCCACCATCCGACAAACAACATCAGGATTTTGCTCCGAAACGTCGTTGTTTTCCTCTGGATCGGCCTCCAAATCGTATAGTTCAAAGTAGGGTTCGTCGTAGCTCATGTTACGCCCTAGCAGCTTCCACTTTCCCATCCTTAGGGCAATATGCCCTAGGTTATCGGCATTCTCCCAGTAAAGGTACTCATGCTGATTCTCCTGAGACTTTCCCTTCAGTACCGGCAGCAGGCTAATTCCATCGCCAGATGCCACGCTATCTACCCCGGCCACATCCGCAAGAGTTGAAAAAACATCGTAGCCAATCCCAATCTGATCGACAACCTGATTAGGTGCAATAACAGATGGCCATACTGCTATCATAGGTACTTTAATCCCCGATTCGAAAAGGAACCCACTACCTCTCCCCTTACCTAGCGGGTGCTTTCCTGCACTCTCAAAAAACGCGCCATCCACACCCGACTGCGAAGCTGCTCCTGTTGCCGATGTAAAGATGATGATCGTATTATCGTACACCCCTTCGGCCTTTAGTTTCTCAACTAGCATTCCTACCTGATCGTCGAGGTACGATACCATAGCGGCATATGTTGCTCGTGGAGTTCGGTTCGGACAGCCTCCATTCAAGCCAAGGTACGGTTCCTCTTCGCCAAACTTTAGGCGATACCGTCTTACACGCTCTTGTGGTACTTGTAGCGGAGCTTGTGGAAGCTGTGCAGAGTAAAGCAGGAAAAACGGATTTGACTTGTTTACTTCAACAAACCTTAGCGCAGCCATCAGTATAGAATCTGGTGCATAGTGTTCGAGCGTATACGACAGATAGCTCTCGTCCTTGTAAGGATCGGCATTAGTAGGAAGCTTCATATTAGGAAAAACAAGCGCATTATCCATCGATACCTTACTATCGTTTCGCCACAGGTACTTTGGATAGTACGTTTGCGCCTGGCGAAGGCATGTGTAGCCATAGAACGAGTCAAAACCATGGAGCAAAGGAGAGCCTTGGGTAGTAGCAGAGCCTAAGCCCCACAGACCAACAGCTCCGGTGACATACCCCTTTTCCCTAACCCTGTTGGCAATCGTTTCTTCGCCAAGTGGCATAGGACGCTGACCTTCTAGGGTAGAATCCATGAGAACCTTAACGTAGTTCATTACGCTGCCACGCTCTACCCATTCGTCGGTTCCACGAATCGCAGCCTTCCCTACATGCTTTCCAGTAAGCATGCTACAAAGCGATGGCGCAAACGAAGACGATCCGCTGTAAAAATTGGTAAAACGAGCCCCTTGAGATGCCAACCGGTCGATATAGGGCGTTTCGATCTTCGATTGACCATATACTCCTAGATCGCCATAACCAAGATCGCTGGCAAGAACTACTACAATATTGGGTTTCCTTACAGCAACGCTGTCGGATGGCCTATCGGCCAATAGCGTATAAGGGAGTATAGTGCTGGCTGCTAAAAGAAATCCCCTTAACTTATAACGCATAGCTACCTATTCTGGGTTTGTTAGCCTGCAAAGCTAAGAAAACTTGAACAAATACCATGGAGATACGACTAAAGCAGATGGTTCAAAGCTACCGTATTTTAAAAAAGAGGCTGTACCCTACATTAACAAGTACGTACTTAAAATCGAATCCAACAACATGGTATGCAACCCCAACAGAAAGATGACCTCGCCGCACACCGGCTTCTACGCCATACCCGTAGCTGCTATCTGTAATATTTACCGATACCACCTCGTTCCCTGTAACAGTAAGGCACTTGTTTATTTTAGTATGGTATAGCCCACCAAATGCTGCAATATATGGATGAATACGCTGTTCGGAAGTAAACGTATAGGCTCCTCTCAAAAGAAATGCCCTTACTACAGTATTTGGCAGATTCAGCGTATCTACCATCTTTGAAGGAAAGGAAGCGTAGCCCAAAATAACTCCGGCATTAAAACTAGAGGAGAAGCTTAACATCCCATTTACAAAGCCATCAAAACCTATCTTGCTATAATCGGCAGCATCGTCGGTAGGAATGGCAATCCCACCACCAAACCCGAAGCCCAACATCCTATTTTGTGCATTACCTGCTACACAAAACATCAGAATAGCTACGATTAAAGCAAGCGTTTTCATGGCAAACTCAGATTTGATGCCGATTCGAAACATTCAGAAATCTACGCCAAGCCATCTCAAATTTCAAGCAATAGACAAAAAAAGGGACCCAAAGAGTCCCTCCTTTTTTTGTCTTATGAGCTATTCTAGAAAAGGAATGCAGCAGAAAGGCTTAACACCCCATTTTTGTTTGTAATATCAGAATTTGGGTTGATGTTTAGCAAGCCAAATCCGTACTGAAGCGACACCTGAAAGCTGTTAAACTCAACTCCGCCGCCAAGGTTAATCCCCATGTCAAATGGCTTAAAATGATCCTTATCCTTATCAGATCCCCATTTAATATCTTCCTCAACAGTAATCTTTCCCAAGATTACATCCAATGTAGAGGTAACTTTCCCTCCAACACCATACGCGAAATAAGGACCCGCCAAAAGGTTAAGGTTAGCGCCCCCCAAATTGATTCTGTAGCCAAAGTTTACAGGTACATCAATGTAGTTTGCCACTACTTTTTCAATAAGGCCATTATCATACTTCGATCCCTTAGACGAAAAAAGGATGCTTGGTTGAACGAATACATTTGGAGCAATATCTCCCTGAAAAACCATACCAATTTGGTATCCGGTACGCATTTTTGCATCGGCAGAAAATCCACCTCCCTTAGATGACATGGTAGAGAAGTTCAAACCTACCTTAGGACCAAATTTTACTTGAGCATTTGCAGCTACCGCAGCAAGAGCTATTGCTACTACCAAAAAAACTTTCTTCATAGTTACCTTTTTATTTTGATTAGTAAATCGGCACAAAAGTAGGGATACCTTCAAACTTTACGCCGATACAATCAAACACCAACTATTAAGTAATACAAAAGGGAGGTTCTGCTATATATACTAGATAAACAAAAAAGCCACTCCGAAAAGAAGTGGCTTTTTGTTGTACTATAATAATTTCTCTAGAAGCTAAAGGTGTAGGTGAAGTTTAGCTGAATGTATGAGAAGGTAAAGTCATTCTCTTCTCCAGCCATATGGTATGCAGCACCAAGTCCAAATTGGTTGTACTTAACGCCTGCCTCTGCAGCAATACCAGCCTTAGTGTCACCATCCTTATGAGAATAAAGTCCAAGTGCACCGCTAACATAGGGACGGAATCCTTCTTCTGTAAAGGTGTAAATACCTTTTGCTAGGAATGCGGCAACTTCGGAGTCGGAAATATCATAACCACCAATGCTTTTACCTGGAAGAATGGTATAGTTCATCTCTACACCTGCAGCAAACTTTGGAGTAAAATTGTAGGTTCCAAGTACGAAACCATTAAATCCTGTCTTAACAAAATCTGAAGCATCACCGGTAGGTATAGATAAGCCTCCACCTACTCCTACGTTCCACTTTTTGTCCTGAGCATTACCTGCTATAGCTGCAACCAATACCACAGCTACTACTAAAAAGAATTTTTTCATAAGAAAAGATTGTTTGGTTAATAAACACTTACAACACATCCTTTAACACAACTCCCAATTATTTTGTTCACAATAACACCAACCATCTTCTTCAAAACCATTACTAACCAATTCTTTTAAATGGTATTTATGCCGTTTCAATAATTGTCCTTACATCTCAAATAGTATATATTCGCAAAAAATTGCTTTTTTTGGAAAGAATACAACGCTACCATTACCCTATAAAGATTGAAAACCAACAGTAAGCATATCGTTTCGTTAGCAGCTACGGCTTTTTTGCTGCTTCTTGTGTGCCTATCGTATCCTAGCAAAAAGGATAAAGTAGAGCTTCCCGATGATCTTAAAGCATTCCCCCTTGATGTTGCCAACAGGCTAGCAAGCCACAAAAGCGAAGCAAATACCAAGTTTCTGGCCGATTTCGCAAAGTTTTGGCAATCGCCATCGCTAAATGACGAGCAACGAAAGGTAATAGTAGAAACCACGTCTCAATTCGAAGAACGAAACCTTACTGCCGACCCTTTCCTTACCAGCTACCTTAAGAGTATGATGGTTTTCTTCGATTCGACCTCTATGATAAAAGGATTTGAAGCATGGAGCAAGGCTGTTAAGCTATTGCTTAGCCACAAAAAATACCCCAAACCTCTCGTTCTTTCTATTTTTGAAAGCCCCACAACCCTTAACAAGGAGAAGGCGTTTTATGCGAACAACTACATCAAATGGAGCCTTTCCGACAAAGAGTTTACCTACAGGTTTGACACTACGCTTTACCTCAGCACATCCAACTCGCGCATATCGTACATTGCCGAACACGACACGGTAAGCATATTCGGAACCACAGGAACAGTACTACCATTTACATCTCAATTTATAGGGAAAAACGGCAGGATCTTCTGGAAAAAGGCAGGCTACGACACCACAAAGGTATATGCCGATCTTAAAAGCTACCGGCTGAACTTCGTGAAAGCCAAGCAGGATTTTGACTCCGTTAGCTTCTACTTTACCGATGTATTCAAAAATCCGCTGCTGGGCACCCTTACGCTTTCGCCCAACAGCGTTAACACCAAGGAGCTGGTGTACTACCCCCACTTCTACAGCTACAACAGGAATATCAGCATTACCAACTTGTTCGACTCCATCAACTACAAGGGAGGAATTGCCATTAAGGGGCACACGCTGCTGGGGTACGGATCGAAGCAGGAACCAGCAAGGGTTACCTTTATCAGAACAAAAAAGCCTTTTATAACTGCGCTTAGCCCGTCGTTCATTATCCGAAGCGATGGCTTCTCCTCGAGCGGCGCTTCGGTTACCATTAGGCTACTTGCCGATTCTATCGTCCACACCAATAAGCTGCTCGACTTCGATAGCCGAAGGCGCGAGCTCAGGCTTACATCCGACAACCAAAACATGCTAACAAGGGCACCCTACCTCGACTCGTACCACAAGATTGGAATCTACTCCGAGCAGCTATACTGGAACATGAGGAAGGATGTGCTAAACTTCAACGCCCCCTTTGGCAGCTCGGAGAGTGAGGCCATTTTCGAATCGATAAACTTCTTTAACCAGGACATGTTCGACGGCCTGATGCGCCGCGACGATAAGCATCCGATATCGCTTATCCGACAGTACGAGAAGGAGCAGCAAAAGAAAAAGGTTAGCCCCCTAACCTGCGACGGCCTTAGCCGCTTTGCCAAGCGCAGCAACGCCGATTGCGACATCCTGCTTAAAGAGATGGGCTTTCTTGGCTATGTTGTGTACGACTCGGAGAGCAAGGTCTTTACCACAACACCAAAGCTGCGCGAGGCGCTAAGAGCGCGCAATGGCGCACAGGACTACGACGCCATCCTCTTCAACTCCGAAAACAAGAAGAACCAGAACAACGCCATACTCGACCTTAGCAACTTTAACCTTACCATCTTTGGGATTCCCCAAATTAACCTCTCCGACACCCAAAACGTAAAGGTTTACCCAAAGAACAACTCCATCATCCTTAAAAAGAACAGGGATATGGAGTTTGATGGAGAGATTCGAGCCGGACTGGTATCGTTTAAGGGCGATGGCTTTAAGTTCGACTACGACGCCTTTAGCATCAACATGGACAAGGTGGTTTCCATGAACTTCGACTACCGAACCGACAAGTACGACAACAAGGGAAACCGAATGCTGAGCAACATCACCTCCACCATGGAGAACATCACCGGATCGCTGCGAATAGATGAGCCCAACAACAAGTCGGGGCTTAAACGGCGACCCAGCTACCCAAAGTTTGCCAGCAAGAAGGATTCGTACATCTACTACGACGATCCGGCCATATTTGGGGGGATATACAAGCGCGACAAGTTCTACTTTAAGGTGTACCCCTACGAGATTGACAGCCTAAACACCTTCGAGAAGGAGAGTTTAGGCTTTAAGGGCGAGCTCAACTCGGCCGATATATTTGCCCCCTTCCAGGAAACGCTGGTGGTTCAGCCCGACCAGTCGCTGGGCTTTAGCCGTAAGGTGGACACCACGGGGGTGACGCTGTACAAGAGCAAGGGTAAGTTCTACAACACCATTAAGCTGAGCAACGAAGGGCTAATTGGGAAGGGTTCGATAAAGTACCTGAGCTCGATGTCGAACTCCAACGACTTCCTCTTCTTCCCCGACAGCTGCGTATCGATCCTGAAGTCGATGACCATAGAGCGCACGCTGCTGGGCATCGAGTATCCCAACGGAAACGCCAAGCAGCACCTGATGAAGTGGCGACCCTACCAGAACACCATGAAGTTCTTTAAGGACAAAACGCCCTTTAACCTATACGACAACCAGGTTACGTTCAACGGCGATCTGGTGATTGAGCCTCTCGGGTTAAGGGGCAACGGCGTGCTCGACGTCAACACGGCCACCATAGCGTCGAAAAACTTCGACATGGCCGCCTACACCTTTAAGGGCGATACCTCCAACGTTGTGATCTACGACGACAAGCGCGAGAATAGGCTGTTTGCATCAAACGGGATCGCCTCGAGCATCGACCTGAAGAGCTACCAGGGCAAGTTCGAGAAGAAGAACGACATCTTTACCTCGTTCTACCCCGACTTAGCCTACTTGGCCTACGCCAAGCGCGTGGGCTGGGACATGAACAACCAGCTGCTGACGGTTTCGACCCCCGAAAGCCTGCAGCTGCCGCCGAGCATTACCGACCGCTACGCGCTAGCCTACGAGGGGAAGGTTCCTCCGGGAAGCGCCTTTGTTGCCACCGTAAAGGAGCAGGATTCGCTCTGCTTTGCCTCCCCGATGGCCTACTACAACATGCGGAACAAGACTCTGCAGGCCAACAAGGTTAGGCACCTGCTGATTGCCGATGCTGCGCTAATCCTAAACCCCAAGCGCGATACGGTAACCCTACACACCAAGGGCTTTATGGACAAGCTCTACAAGGCCGACCTGTACGCCAACCGCCAAACCAAGAGCCACCACTTCTACGATGTGGACATCAGCGTAGGCGGCCGAAACGGCTTCAACGGGCAGGGGCTGTACAGCTACATCGACAAGTACGGCAAGGTAGACACCATCACCTTTGGCACCATTACCGTGGACAGGGAGTACAAGACCACCGCGTTTGCCAACATCATGGACGAGGACAGCTTCTTCCTAAGCCCCTACTTCCGCTTTAAGGGGAAGGTAACGGCCTTCTCGGATAAGAAGCACCTGACCTTCGATGGCGGGGCACGCCTCACCCACAAGTACGAGTCGCTACCCAAGAACTGGATGAGGTTTACCGCCGAGATAGCGCCCGACTCGGTGATGATCCCCATCAGCAACCCCTACCAAACGGTGGATAAGATTCGGGTTTACGCCGGAACCTACCTGCGAAGGGACTCGCTGAGCGTATACCCCACCTTCTTTACCGGACGCAAGTACACCGAAGATTCGGCATTCGTGCAGCCCAACGGCTTCCTCTACTACAACGACAACGGCAGCTACTACCAGCTGAGCTCCATCGACAAAATCCGCAGGCCCAATACCGCCGGCGATATGGTGAGCCTCTACTCCGACTTCGACCTGCTGGTGAACGAGGGCAAGCTGAAGCTGGGCGTCGACCTCGGCGAGGTGAAGCTGGCCACCGCCGGAAAGGCCGTTCAGAACATCGGCAGCAAGGAGCTCAGCTTTACCGGAATGGTAACCCTCGACTTCCTGTTCAACACCGAAGCGCTTAACGTGCTGGCCGCCGACGTTGCCGCCGGAGCCAAAACCGCCCTCGACTACAGCACCCCCAACTCGAGGGTTGCCCTACGCGAGCTGCTGGGCGACGCCAAGGCCGAGGCCATTATTGCCAGCTACGCCAAGACGCCTACGCCCGAAAAGCTTCCGGAGGAGTACCTGCACACGCTCACCCTTACCGATATGCAGCTAAGGTGGGACAAAAAATCGCGCTCCTACATCTCGAAGGGCGACATTGGCATCGCCAACATCGGCGGCAAGCAGGTCAACCGAAAGGTGAAGGGCTTCATAGAGCTTATGCCCTACCAGGATCATCGGATGTACCTGCACCTCGACCTGGGCAACAACCAGTTCTACACCTTCGTCTACACCTCGGCCGGCAACATGTTTGCCTCGTCGACCAACGAAGCCTTTAACACCCCCATTGCCAAAACCAGCAACAAGAAGCGCAGCATCAAGCAGAACATGTGGCTAACGCTGTACAGCTACACCAACGCCGACGACCGCTTGGTGGACATTGTGGCCGCCCGGTATAAGCAGCTGAAGAAATAAGATGAGTGATGTGCGATTTGAGATATGCGATTTGAGATTTGAGATATTATTAGTATAAAGTAAGGGGTCGTTTCAGTACATGAAGCGACCTCCTGTTATTTTATGAGGTTTACTACAGAATCTATTTGGGGAAGGTGTGTATGAACGTTGCAGTGCAACGACTATATGGCCAACCTACATTTATTCTTTTGACTGGGAGAATACCATAAAAAAATAACCACAAGCTGCAACAACTAGAAAATCTTTTTATACTTTTAAACGTTACTAAAAAATACTAACCAATACTTTTACGTATGACGCAACGTCAGTATAAAGGAACCGATGCACAAATGCTGATGGCATCGAGCCAAATTGCCGAACGCGGAATTGAGCATGTTGATATCCTCAGCGCTCGCCGCCCTCAGTGGAAGAGCCCTTTCTTCCTCGACCTGAAATCAAGAATCTCCACTGCATTCGATAAGAATATCGGTGTAGACATCCTCTCTCAAATTAAGGAAGCTACCGCAACGGTAACGGACACAATTGCAACTGCTCACCGTGGTATTATGGATCTTAAGGTTGAAATTGAGGTTGGCTTCAGAAAGAACCCAACCCGCATGGATGCCCTACTAATCCTACTTGGCTACAACAAGCTGCCTAAAAAGAACACCACACAGGCTGGCTACGTAAATATGCTACAAACGCTCAAGAGCAACCTTACCCCAGAGGTAAAGACCGAACTGGTTCAGGCAGGTGCAAACCCTACGGCTATCGACTCGCTACTGCAGCAAGCTGTTCAGCTTATTGAAGCAAACGATAGACAGGAATCGCTGAAGGTTAACCGTAAAACCGTAAACTCGGTGAACGTAGAGGAGCTAAACGACATCTACGACGAGGTTATCTCTGTATGCAAGCTCGTGAGCACCTACTTTGCCGACAACAAGGTGCTTGTCGACCAGTTTAACTTCACCAATGCGCTTAAGGCTCAGGGGTACGTGCCATCTGTAAAAAAGACGAACCCTACCACTCCACCCACTAAGTAAGCAATATACAAGTATAAAAGAAGGGCTACCGTTTGTGTAGCCCTTCTTGCTTTTACAGTTAAGGCAGTAGCGTACCTAGGACAGGTAGTTGCTCTCACAGAATAGGTCGTTGGAGAGAAAGACAAAGTAGAAGCATCCCCAGAACAGATATTTGGAGAGAAAGACAAGGTAGAAGCGTACCCAGAACAAGTAGTTGAAGAGAAAGACAAGGTAAAAGCGTTCCCAGAACAAGTAGTTGAAGAGAAAGACAAGGCAAAAGCGTTCCCAGAACAAGTAGTTGAAGAGAAAGAATAGGGAAAAACCTTAACAGAAGATTCCGTTGGATATCCTTAGCATACGATTGCTCATTATGGGCAAACTATAGCATACAGCTCAGAATATTGTACCTTTGCCCCCATGGAAAACCGCAAGCAGATCGTATCGAATGGGCTGGCCAACATGGGCATCGCCCACCTGACCCCCATGCAGGAGGAGGTTATCGAGGCCGTAGAGGAGCACCCCGAAGTTGTTGTGCTATCGCCCACCGGATCGGGCAAGACGCTGGCCTTCCTGATCCCCATTGTGCACCACCTGCGCCCCAACGCGGGGTTCGTGCAGGCGCTGGTGCTTACGCCCACGCGCGAGCTGGCGCTGCAGATCGAGCAGGTTTTCCGCCACCTAAAAACGCGCTTCAAGGTGGTATGCTGCTACGGCGGCCACCCCTTTTGGATGGAGGCCAACAGCCTAAAGGAGCCACCTGCGCTGCTCGTTGGCACCCCCGGGCGCATCGCCGACCATATCCGCCGCGGCACCATCAGCCCCGAGCTCGTCAGCTTTTTGGTGCTCGACGAGTTCGACAAGTGCCTGGAGCTGGGCTTCGACGAGGAGATGGCGCAAATTATGGAGAACCTGGAGAATCTGGGCAAGAAGGTGCTTACCTCAGCCACCGATGCGCTCGAAATACCACCCTTCGTCGGCCTGAACAGCCCCCACAAGCTATCGTACCTCGATGGGCCAAGCACCACCGAACGGCTGGAGCTAAAGATCGTACGCTCGGAGCACCACGACAAGTTTGGGGCGCTGGTAAACCTGATCTGCCAGCTGGGCGAAAGCACCATGCTCGTCTTCGTAAACCACCGCGATGCCGCCGACCGCCTTTGCACCATGCTCATGGAGGAGGGCATCATCTCCGACGTCTTCCACGGAGGGCTCGAGCAGCCCGAGCGCGAGCGCTCGCTCATTAAGTTCAGAAATGGAAGCATAAAGATCCTCGTTGCCACCGATCTCGCCTCGCGCGGGCTCGACATCCCCGAGATCGGTCACGTGGTGCACTACCAGCTACCCGAAACCGAGGAGGCGTTCGTCCACCGCAACGGCCGTACCGCCCGCATGAAGGCCAACGGGTGTGCGGTACTCGTACTTGCCGAATCCGAAGACCTCCCCCACTACGCCAGCACCGACATCGAGCAGCTGCCGCTCTCGAAGGAGGCCGAGCTGCCCCCCCAACCCGATTGGACCACCATCTACATTGGCGCAGGCAAGAAGGATAAGCTCAGCAAGGTGGATGTAGTAGGATTCCTGATCCAGAAGGGAGGCATCGAAAAGAGCGATATTGGCCGGATAGACATCCTCGACAAGTCGGCCTTTGTGGCCGTACGGCGCCAGCTGGCCCACGAGCTGGTTAAAGCGGTTCGCAACCAGCCCGTAAAGAAGCTAAAGCCCACCATCGGGGTCTCGTGGTAGCGCATCGGCTTAGCGGAAACCAATTATCCAAATATAATCGCAAGCTTTTTTGATGTCATTAAACATATCCGTAAGCTAAATAGACCCATTGACGAACAATTTCCCTCTATTACCTTTGTAATCGATTACAAACCGTAACTTAAATCTCGCAACATGTCGCAAATTCAACAGGAAAAAATGTTTTCGGCCGAATGGTGGAAGGCCGTTGGCTACATTCTTCTGGGCAGCTTCATCTTTACGATGGCTATCGTCATGCTCGTTTCCCCCTTCAAGATTGCCCCTGGAGGCACCTATGGAATCGGGATCGTGCTTCACCACCTCTTTGGATGGAACATCAGTACGGCAGTTGCCTTCCTCGACTGGCCGCTTCTACTAATAGGCACCCTCGTTCTTGGCCCCATCTTCGGATTTAAAACTGCGCTTGCGACAGCGGCAGGGCTAGGCTTCACCTGGCTATTCGAAACCCAAATATGGACCTCGGGTCAACCGCTAATCGACGATCCACTCCTAGCCTCCATCTTTGCCGGAGTCCTTTACGGTGTTGCCATGGGCATCATCTTCAAGTCGAAGGCCACCTCGGGCGGTAGCGATATCATTTCGATGATCCTGCACAAGTACACCCACATGTCGCTGGGTAAGCTGGTGCTCATCGTCGACTCGATCATCACCCTTATTACCGTACCTGCCTTTGGCGACTGGAAGCTCCCTTGCTACGCATGGATTCTGATCTATATCCAAAGCAAGATTATCGATATGATTGTTACCCAAGAAGGGTTTAACAAAACGGTGATGATTATCTCGGACGAGTACGAGAAGATCCGCCAGGTGATCCTAAAAGACCTCGATCGTGGAGGCACCCTTATTAACGTAAAGGGGCTTTACCAGGAGCAGGACCGTAAGATGATATACGTAGTGCTCAACCGTCGCGAGGTGGAAATCCTAAAGCAGGAGATCCGCAAGATCGACCCTAAGGCGTTCGTAAACGTTACCGGTGCGGGCGAGATTCTCGGAAATGGTTTCCAACCACACGCCTAAAGCACGCACGAAGCTCAAATAAAAAAGCCGTAGAACATCTGCGGCTTTTCTTTTACCCCCAACCTAGAGCCCAATATCCTCGGCAATTTCGCGCATCGCCACCACCGATATCCCAGCAAATGCGGCAATGGGAATGCCAATCAGCTCGCATTCCATGATATTCTCGCGCTTAACAGATGCTGCAAAGCTCTTCTCCTTCATCCGCTTTACCACCGACGACGGCTTGACGGAAGCCACCTTCTTATCGGGGTAAACCATTGCCGTTGCGGTAATAAGGCCCGTAATTGTTTCGCCAGCAGCAAGAGCATGGTCTAGCAAAGTAGTTCTAGGCTCAGGAGTAGCCATTTCATTATGCCTACGAATGGCATCAACAGCAACCTGTTGGAGTCCGTTTTCTTTAAGGAAATCGGCGGCAACATTGCCATGCTGCTCGTGGTCCCCCTCCGTTTCTTCCACATCCAAATCGTGAAGAAGCCCAGCAAGCCCCCATAGGTTTACATCCTCGTTAAAGTGAACCGCCAACCGTCTCATTACGGCTTCCGAAGCTAGGCAATGGGCAACCATTCTGGGGTTCTTAATACGGTCATGCAGCAGCTCTAATGCTTGTTTTCGATCCATAATACTATGCTTAAAAATTGGGGTTAATTTATAAAAAAGCGCGTGTATACATTCTGTAGCATCCAAAATCCTTCGAACGAATAGATGCCATGTTTAGCACATTTTGGAAGTATAGATTTACGAAGAATAGTACCTTTGCAAAAAACAACAACAATGGTACTACTTAAAACCTTAGCTGTAGTTATCGGGTTGCTGGCAATTGCATTTGCAGGGCTAGGCATCAGAATATGGATTAAGGGCAAGTTCCCCGACACCGAGGTAGAAACCAATCCGGCTATGCAAAAAATGGGCATCAAATGCGCCAAACAGGAGGAATGGGAAGCCCACTGCGAACAAACAGGCACCGATTTTGGGAGCTGCAGCTCTTGCTGCTCTACCTGCGGCAGCCATTAGGATAGAAAGCACTAAAAAGGGCTGTCAACAGTTGTTGACAGCCCTTATATTTTCAGCATTCAAGTCCTTTTTCCTACTTCAGAATCAGTTTCTCAAATCCTGGCGTAGCAAAAGTTTCAAATGCGCCATTCTTACCAGAGTATACCATATACGCCTCAAATTCAGGATGAGCAGCTAAGAACTCCTTAGCCTTATCAACCCCCATAACCATAAAAGCCGTAGCATAAGCATCAGCATATGCGCAGTTGCCAGCAATTACCGATATGCATAGTAGCGTGTTGCGGGCAGGATAACCCGTTTTAGGATCGATAGTATGCGAATATTTAACCCCATTTTCTACGTAAAACTTGCGGTAGTTCCCAGATGTTGCCAAAGCTTTCCCGCTAGGTAGCTCCACCTTGGCCTGTAGATCTTCACCTGGGGTAACGTTACCATCGTAGGGCTTATCAATGCCAATTGTCCATGCTTTTCCTCTCGAATTAAGCCCTTTTCCAAAGGTTTCCCCTCCTATCTCCACCAGATAATCGGTTATCCCTTTACTCTCGAGGTATCTAGCAACCACATCAACAGAATACCCCTGAGCAATAGCGTTAACATCAACAAAAATCTTTCGGTTGCTCTTTTGCAGCTTTCCTGCCACCAGCTTCACCTTTTCCATACCAACAAGAGTAAGCAAGCTATCGATATGCTGCTGGCTGATCTTATCCTTATTTTTCAAGCCAAAGCCCCAAGCGCGCACAAGAGGACCAACGGTAATATCAAATGCCCCATTGGTAGCCTTGTAAACCTCTACAGCATAGCTAAAGCATTCGGTCAAATAGCCATCTGCAGCTACCGAGGTATCGTTATCGTTCATCCTAGAAATGATGCTCTTTTTGTTGTAGATGGAGAGTGAATTGTCAAAATCGTTCAGCAGAGAATCTACTTGTGGCTGCAAATTTCGCTTTTCAGGGTCTCGATACGAGATGCTGTATGTTGTTCCCTGCGCAAAACCGCCAAATCGCACATACTCCTTTTCTCTACTGCTACACGATGCAAGTATTGCTACTGCGGCAATCGTAATAGCCAATTTTATCTTCATATTATGACGTTTTTAAGGATAGAAAAAATAAGGCTCTCAGAATAGAGAGCCTTAAATGATATAGGGATTAACCTCCAAAGTCGTCGAACATGATGTTTTCTTTTGGAACTCCCAAGTCGAATAGCATCTTCTCTACAGCTGCATTCATCATAGGAGGACCGCATAGGTAGTACTCGATATCCTCTGGTGCATCATGATTCTTGAGATAGTTCTCAAAAATCACCTGGTGGATAAAGCCGGTAGGACCGGTCCAGTTATCCTCTGGCTTAGGCTCTGATAGCGCAAGATTAAACTTGAAGTTAGGGAAATCCTTTTCAATAGCCCTAAACTCATCCTCGTAGAATACCTCACGAAGCGAGCGAGCACCGTACCAAAAAGTAGCTTTCTCCTGATGCTTCTCTGTATGGAACAGGTGGAAGATATGCGAACGCATAGGGGCCATACCTGCACCACCACCAATAAACATCTTCTCGTTTTTGGTTTGCTTCAGGAAGAACTCTCCGTAAGGTCCTGAAACGGTTACCTTATCGCCAGGCTTACGTGAGAAAATATAAGACGAGCAGATACCAGGGTTAACATTCATGAAAGCACCCTTAGCACGATCCCATGGTGGAGTGGCAATACGAATGTTTAGCATTACAATATTACCCTCTGCAGGGTGGTTGGCCATAGAGTATGCACGGAAGGTTTCCTCCTCGTTCTTTGTCTTAAGATCCCACAACTTCAGGCTATCCCAATCTTCGTGGTACTCCTTTTCGATATTAAAGTCAGAGAAGTTTGTTTCAAACTTTGGTACATCAATTTGGATGTAACCACCAGACTTAAACTTAAGGTTTTCCCCTTCAGGAAGCTTAACCACGAACTCCTTGATAAAGGTTGCCACGTTGCGGTTCGAAACCACCTCGCATTCCCACTTCTTGATACCAAGAACCTCTTCGGGAACTTCAACCTTCATATCCTCTTTTACCTTAACCTGACAGGCAAGGCGCCATTTTTCTTGCTGCTGCTTACGCGAAAAGAAACCCGTTTCGGTAGGTAGAATTTCGCCACCACCATCGGTAACCTTACACTTACACATACCGCAAGAACCACCACCACCACATGCTGATGGGAGAAAAATTCCGTTATTTCCAAGAGTGCTAAGCAAGGTAGATCCCGACTCCACCTCAAGCTGTCTTTCGCCGTTGATGTCAATTGTGGCCAATCCTCCAGGCGTAAGCTTCTTCTTTAGGAATAGAATTAACCATACCAAAAGCAAAGTCAACGAAAGGAAGACGATGACAGCTGTTATGATAAGCGATGTTTGACTAAATAGCAAAATCATCATTCTGTTTTTAATAATTACAACTTAATACCTAGGAAGCTCATAAATGCAATCCCCATCAAACCGGTTACGATAAAGGTAATACCGATACCCTTAAGCGGTGCTGGCACATTCGAGTACTTCATCTTTTCACGAATTGCGGCAAGGGCAACAATGGCCAAGAACCAGCCAATCCCCGAACCTGCAGCAAAAGAGGTTGCCTCACCTAAGGTTTCGTACTCGCGCTTTTGCATAAATAGAGAACCACCAAGAATGGCGCAGTTTACAGCAATCAGCGGAAGGAAAATTCCAAGGTTAGCATATAGAGATGGAGAAAATTTCTCAACCGCCATCTCTACAATTTGCACAATTGCAGCAATTACCGCAATAAAGATGATAAAGGATAGGTAGCTCAAATCTACAGAATCGAAATCGGCACCTAACCAAGAAAGAGCTCCCGGAACAAGTACATACTTGTTAAGAAGGAAGTCTACAGGTACGGTAATAATCATCACAAAAACAACCGCAATACCTAGTCCTAACGCCGTCTTAACTGTCTTAGAAACCGCCAAGTAAGAGCACATTCCCAAGAAGAAGGCGAAAATCATGTTGTCGATAAAGATCGACTTGACGAATATATTAAGTAAGTTTTCCATACCTCAAGTCTTATTTCTCTTGTAAATCCTTATTTCGGCTTTTTTGGAACCAGATAATACACCCTACAATAATAAGAGCTGCAGGAGGAAGAATCATAAATCCATTATTGGCGTAAAAACCGCCATTCGAGATGTACAGCGACTCTGGAATAATGCGCATTCCGAGCAAGGTTCCAGAACCAAATATTTCGCGGAAGAACGCAATAATTACAAGAATTAAGCCGTATCCCATACCGTTACCCAACCCATCTAGGAACGAAGGCCAAGGCTTATTGCCAAGCGCAAATGCCTCCAAGCGACCCATGATGATACAGTTGGTAATAATAAGCCCCACAAATACGGATAGTTTTTTACTTACATCGTAAACGTAGGCACGAAGAATTTGGTCTACCAAAATTACAAGAGCAGCAACCACCACCAGCTGAACAATGATACGAATACGGTTTGGAATTCCATTGCGCATCATGGAGATGATGAGGTTCGAAAAAGCAGTAACCACAGTTACCGAAATTGCCATAACTAGTGCTGGCTTAAGCTGAGCGGTTACCGCCAATGCCGAACAAATACCGAGAATTTGAATGGTAACCGGATTCTCTCTATCAAGCGGCCCAGTGAGCAGCTTCATGTTTTTTGCTGAAAACAATGATTCTTTTTGGCTCATGGCTTATTTTTTCATTTGAGATTTAAAGAATGCTTGATAAGGGCTCAAGCTATTACTTAAAGCAGCATCCAAACCGTTGCTGGTAAGCGTTCCTCCAGAAATGGCATCAACACCATGCTGATTGGAGGGATCTGCACCACCCTTTATCAGGCGTACAGAAGTAAAGGTTTCTCCTTCAAAAATCTTCTTCCCTACAAAACGCTTTTGGAATTCAGGAGTGTTAATTTCAGCACCTAGGCCTGGAGTTTCTCCCTCATGATCGAATACAGCACCACAAATGGTATTGTAATCGGCCTCCAATGCAACGTATCCCCATACTGGTCCCCAAAGACCATTACCGCGGATTGGAACAATTACTTTAGACTCGCCATTATCTCCCTTGTATACAAATACAGGAAGTTCGCGCTGTTCTAGAGGTTTCTTTTGTTCTGCTTTTAAATCAATCTTAAAGGCATCTTTACCTTCAAGTTTCTTTCCTTCGCTGCTAACAGCAAAAGATTCTACAATATACTTCTCGTACATCCCCTTGATATACTCCACCTTGTTTGGTTGGGCATCTGCATCAAGTGCTTTTCCTACCGACTTGAGGATTTGCCACTGCTGCTCAACAAGGATATTAGCCTGTTGTGCAGGAGTTAAGAAAATGTTAGCCAAGGTTAAAGCAATGGCAACAAGGATAACCATTACGGCCGAGTAGGTAAAAATATAGGAATTTTTCTCTTTGTTCATGGCTGATCTGTTTTGTTGTTATGCCTTTACCTTTGCACGTTTTAGCCTGCGCTTGATATTCGACTCTACTACAAAGTGGTCGATAAGCGGAGCAAAAGTGTTGAGTAAAAGGATTGAAAGCATCATACCTTCTGGATAAGCAGGGTTGAATACGCGAATCAGAACGGCCATCAATCCGACTAGGAAACCGTAAATCCACTTACCACGCTCGGTTTGTGCAGCGGTAACAGGATCGGTAGCCATAAATACTGCTCCAAAAGCGAATCCACCCATAATGAAGTGGTAGTAGAACGGCAGTTCCATGTATGGGTTAATCCCAATAACATTGAAGATTAGCCCCATAACAGCACCACCAGCAAATACGCTCAGCATAATCTTCCAATTACCGATTCCGGTGAAGATTAGGATAGCAGCTCCAATAAGAATTGCAAGGGTTGATGTTTCGCCAATAGAACCTGGGATATACCCCATGAACATATCGTAGGCGCTAGGGAGCTTATCAACGAGGTTAGACTTTGCAATAGCAAGCGGAGTAGCGCCAGAGAAGCCATCTACAACACCATCGCCACCGGTAAGTCCGGCAATCCAAACAAAGTCACCAGAGATCTTTGACGGATAGGCAAAGAACATAAAGGCACGCGCAAGTAGTGCAGGGTTGAAGATATTCATTCCGGTACCTCCAAAAACCTCCTTGCCAAAAATTACGGCAAAAGCAGTAGATACGGCAACCATCCAAAGTGGTGCATCAACCGGCATAATAAGCGGAATAAGCATTCCGGAAACAAGAAATCCCTCGTTTACCTCATGCCCGCGCATTTGTGCGGCAATAAACTCTATACCCAGACCAACAACGTACGAAACAACGACAATAGGCATCACCTTAAGGGCACCAAAGCCGAACATTTGCCAGAATGTCCACGTATCAACTTGTCCAAGAGAGCGTGCATGCTGGAAGCCAACGTTCCACATACCGAAAAGTAGAGCAGGCACAAGCGCAATAATAACAACTGACATTATACGCTTCAAATCCACCGCATCCCTAATTTGGCTGCCATGAGTTGTTACCTTCTTCGGAACGTAAAGGAAAGATTCGAAGGCATCAAACGTAGATTGAAGCTTCGCATATTTTCCGCCCTTCTCGAAGTTTGGCTTTATTTTATCAATAAAACTTCTTAACGACATTTTTAAACGAATTAAGGGTTATGGATTAGTTCATCTCCTTAATCATCAAATTCAAGCCCTTACGAACAATTGCCTGAATTTCGATTTTTGATGGATCTACAAACTCGCAAAGAGCGAAGTCTTCTTCTACCACCTCGTAAATTCCTAGCTTTTCCATAGCATCAATATCTTCTGCTAGGATTGCTTTTAGAAGGTATACAGGGTAAATATCGAAGGGAAATACTTTCCCATAAACATCGCTCATTACAAATGCACGCTCACCACCATGGTAGTTTGTGTTTAAAACGTACTCCTTGCTAGGAGTAAGCCACGATAGGAAAGACTTGGAGAAGCTGAATTTATCCAACCCAGGTAGAGCCCAACCGAAGAACTCATATTGGTCTCCCTCGGGAATAACAGCCAGCATATTATCGTAAAATCCAATAAATCCTTCCGAAGAGATCTTCGTACCCGACAAAACGCTTCCGCTCACAAAACGAACATTTTTATCAGACGAAACCCCTCCTTCTAGCAAGTTCTTAATAGATGCACCTTGAATAACCTTGTAGTAACGAGGCTTTTTAACTTCAGAACCCACAGCAGCTACGGTCTTTTGTACATCATATCGGCCAGTGGCAGCAAGTCGTCCAATTGCGGCAACATGTTGGGGGTCGATAGTCCAAACAATCTCCCCCTTGTTTATAGGTGAAATGCGGCTTATTTGAGTCCCTACATTACCAGCTGGGTGTGGTCCCTGAAATTTATTGATTTCGACACCTGTACACTTTTCAAAAACAGGGGAAGAATATTTAGCATTAACCCCCAAATGAACCTTACCATCGGTAAGCTTTTTTAGCACCTCTATTCCCTTATAGAAATGCTCCTCTTCTCCCCTTAAAAGAATATCGTAATCTGGTGCTAACGGCGAAGAGTCGAAGCAAGAGATAAAAATACCTTTAGGTGTGGTGTTTGGATTGGCTATAATGCCATAAGGTCGCTGCTTAATAAAAGGCCAACAACCTGAAACTAGCAGCTTTTCAACTACCTGCTCTCGGGTTATCGATAAAAGGTCACCTACCTCGAACGACTCGTACTGCTGCTCTGCATCAGGAGTAATCACAACCTCTAAAAGAAGCCTTCTTTCTCCTCGATTTATTGCAGTAACCTCGCCGCTAACAGGAGATGCAAAAACAATGTTATGGTTGTACTTGTCGAACATAACGGCAGTACCAGCCTTAACCTTGTCTCCTACCTTTACAAGCAACTTGGGAACTAGTCCCTGAAAATCAGCAGGCTTAATCGCATAAGCGACTGCTAACGGGGCTTTTGTGACAACTGTTTCAGCTTTTCCAACCATTCGGATGTCTAAGCCTTTAGTTATCTTATAAACGTTTGACATGCTTGTGTATTTGTATTATAGACTAACTTTACATGCTATTGCGTTGTTCACAAATATAGGCTTCCCTTTTCTGTGAAAACGCAAACACAAAGGAAAGAAATAGTTTATTAATTTAAGGCTACGAATCTATATTTTAGGACATATATTAAGAAGAACTTTACTAATTTTAATTAAAACCTTGCTGCAACAAAGTTTGTCGTTTATCATTGTCAACTATAAAATGTTCTATCCCAAATGACCTATCACAAGTTTATAGCTGGTCTGCTTTTCTTGCTCTGTTTTGAGCCAAGCCAAGCTCAGCATCGTATTAAAATTATTGATACGGAGATTAAAAGCCTACAGATATTTGCGAATCAGAATATCAGCACCTTTCCTAGCATCAATTTAAACAGTAACGAGGTAATATCCATTACCTTCGACGACCTCCACCCTAATGCACCTCGAAATTTGACGTATAAAATAGTGCACTGCGATGAGAATTGGACAGACGAAAACCTGTTTCAAGCAACCTTTCTCGATGGGTTTCAGGAGCAGCCTTTGTACAATAGCGGTTTTTCGAACAATACATTAACCCGATATGTGCACTACTCTATTAACTTTCCAAACAACGATGTAAAGCCGAAAATATCTGGCAACTACATGATTATTATTTCAGATACGGACACGCAACAACCGCTACTCAAAGCCGGTTTTATGGTTGTAGAAAAGCGAGCCTCCCATATTGCCTCTATTGCAATCCCAACCAACAGCAGCTATCAGACCTCGCATCAGCTTAATCTAACCGTTTTACTTCAAGAACTAAACGTAACAAACCCGACCCGTGATGTAAAAACTAAAGTATATCAAAATTACGTTGAACTTCCGGACTCCCTTCAGCCACAATCCGTAAATACAGGATTAAACTCGATTTTTTACAGCCGTACAGATAAAAACATATATCCTGCTGGTAATGAATTTCGAACAATAGATATACGAGATGTACACTATACATCAACCAATGTAAGTTCAATTAAACAAGGACAAGATCTGTACTACATTCTTCTTCGCCCAGATAAATCGCGTGACGATTCCCCATACGCTTACACTTTCGACTATAATGGTAAAATGGTTATTGCGGGATTAAACGTTAACAATCCCAACACAGACTGCGACTATTATAGCGTAATGTTCTCGTTAAGTACACCCTACTTGGGAGATTCTTTTGATGTTTACCTAGAAGGAGAACTTACGGGATGGGGACCTTCTAACCACGCTAAAATGCTGTATAACAACACCACCAACTGCTATGAAATTCCGCTTCTTCTCAAACAAGGTTTTTACAGTTACGTGTATGTTGTGAGAAATCATAATGGAGACGCTTTAATGCAACTTTCACCAGAAGGAAACTTCAGCCAAACTGAAAATTCATATCAAATTTGTACCTACTACAAAGGAATCCGAGACACCTACACACGTCTTATATCAACTACAACTATCGAACAAAATAAAAAAGCATCGAAATAATGCTAAAGAATAAATAACCTCCTGGCACAAAATTTGGTGTATAATGGGTTGATATTTACATAAAACGTTTCTTATCAACATGCACAGCCATGAAAAAAGGTGTATTTATTTTCAATTTAGTGCTAGCATCTACTCTACTAGTTGCAGCAAGTAATAGTAACAAGAATACTCTATTTACTAGCATACAAAAAACCGATTCGCTAGAAACAGCAATAGAAGCACCTCGCTTTACATTTATTGCTAATATTGTTTCGCCCACAAGAGGGCAGGTTCGCAATCTTACCCCTAACTACGATCTTAAAGTAACCAAAGACACGATCATTGCCTACCTTCCATTTTTTGGCAGAGCATATACGGCTCCATTATCTTCTGAAGAAGCAGGAATAATGTTTACAAGCACACAATTTAGCTACACTAAAAAGCAGACAAAACATGGAGGTTGGTTAATTACAATCAAAACCAAAGATACTAAATCGAGATTTGAGTTATATCTTTCCATTTCAAAAAATGGCTATGCCTCTCTGAATGTTGTGTCTATAGACCGAGAGAGCATAACCTTCATGGGAGAAATCAAACAGCCCTAAAAGAAAAAAACAACAAATGCCGCAATAGTTAGGTATAATATCTATATTTGTTGCCTTTTTAAAATTTTTAAAACATGCAGAATATAGAATTACTAACATGGCTCGGCTATTTGGCATCACTCGTTACTGCCACATCACTCCTAATGAGCGCACCACTAAAACTCCGATGGCTTAATCTGGCTGGATCTACTCTTTTTGCCGCATACGGCTTCCTAATTGGAGCCCTTCCTGTTGGCTTTTTCAACAGTTTAATCATCATTATTGATGCTTACTATCTTATCCATATCTATAAATCTTCCAGTGCTTTTAAGGTTCTTCTTGTCGATTCAAAAGAGAAAATTCTAGATCTTTTTCTATCAAAACACTCTAAAGATATTGCCTCTATTTTCCCGAAATACAATAACATGCTAGAAAACTGCAATATTGTAGCGCTACAAGTGCGGAATATGGAGGTAATTGGAGTGGTTGCAGGCAACAAAAAAGATAACGAACTTGAGATTATTGTAGACTATACGTCTCCTCAAAATAGAGATTACAAGCCAGGAAAATTTCTGTTTACAAAATCATCAACGCTTAAAGACCTTGGCATCGAAAAAGTATGGGCAAAAGCTCACACCTCTGCCCACAAAAAATACCTTTTAAAAATGGGGTTTAAAGAGAATAACTCCGATTACAGTATAAATATTTCCTAACAGGCAAGGCCTACAGCTTTTCCTTGATAATTTTGGCCAACTCATTAAGGTATCTTTCATCAATCTCATCGAACGATGAAAGATACTCACTGTCAATATCGAGAATAAGAGCCACCTCCCCACCTTTAATTATTGGCACTACAATTTCCGATTTAGATAGCGAGCTACAAGCTATATGTCCAGGAAATTTGTCTACATCCTCTACCACTATCGTCTTCTTTTGCGCATAAGCAACTCCGCAAACGCCCTTATTATAAGCAATGCGAGTACAAGCAACAGGTCCCTGAAAAGGGCCTAAAACAAGTTCTCCATCAGCAACCCTGTAAAACCCCACCCAAAAAAAGTTAAGGCCAAACTTAAGGGCTGCGGCAATATTTGCAAGATTTGCTGTAAGATCCTGCTCATAACTAACAAGAGCCTCTATTTGAGGTAAAAGTTCCTTGTAGCTCTCCTCTTTTGTTGCATTATCTGATATCAAAATATCCTCTGCCATAAACGTTTAACATTTTATTAACACCTCGTATAAACGCCTTAATCTCAGCATTTGAGCCATCAAATGTAGCAATCATATTTGAAATGGTAGCATCGCAAATATTCGATAAAATTAGATTATCTAAAATAATCTTCTATTTTTGCAGAAAACGAGAGTAATTAGTTTTATGTCGAAAACAACTATAATAACGCTGACTGTTGCTTTTTTGCTGTTGCTATCTATTGATTCTTCAGCAAGACGTGTGCATAAGCGACATGTAGTTCGTAAGGCCGACTCTACTGCTATAAAGAAGGAAAAGTTCATCCTTGAAAAGGCGCTAACTAATGTTGCAGACACAGTTGTCGAAGGGCTTATTTCGTTTTCTAAACAGTACCTAGGAACGCCTTACCGCTATAGCGGATCAACCTCTTCCGGATTTGATTGTTCTGGATTCGTAGGCCATCTTTTTAAATCAAAAGGGTTAGAACTTCCTCGAAGTAGTTCTGCGATGGCAAAAGTTGGAGAATCAGTAGAAAAAGGTTCCTTAAAACCAGGCGATCTTGTTTTCTTTAAGGGCAGAGGAAGAAGAAGCGGTGTTGGACATGTTGGAATGGTGGTTCAAGCCAATGACAGTAGCGTGCTTATGGTCCATTCCTCTACTTCTCGAGGTGTAGTAGTTGAAGATATTACGAAGTCTGCTTACTTTAAAAAGCGCTTTATTAAAGCAAAGCGAGTAATGCCTGATCCCTCAACCTCAAAGAATTAAGAAAACTAAAATTATAGTAAAAGGCGCTTTTTGCGCCTTTTTTATTTTACTACAGATTATATTTACTTCTAAGGTACGCTTTTACCATTCGTATCTCGCCATAAGAGCAATCATCCCCTAGCGCAATCTTTGCATCTAAGAGACCTTGATCTGCTTGGTTTTCAAAGTAGTCAACAATCTTATCTACTTTGTTAGAGTTTATAATTTGATAAATATCTAATTCTCCAGCAACTAAAAAATGAGAGAGATGCCCTTCTACTGTTGACACAGCCAAACCTCTTTCACTCGCAATCCGCTCTATTGTCAAGCCTTCCTTAAAAAGGTCAAGAGAAACCTTCTTTGTATCGACCTTTTCAGCAGTTTTTTGCTTTTTCTCCTTCCTTTCTGAATATTCAATTTGATACGATTTCTCGTATGCCAACCCATTATCCTCACAATAGTCGGCAATGATATCAATTATTTCAGGCCCAAATTGCTTAAGTCTTTTATCTCCAAATCCCTTTATGCTTTTTAGATCAGCCATTTTTGTCGGCAACTTAAGAAGCAGGTCGTAAAGGGTCTTTTGCGGAAAAACCATATAAATAGGCACATCGAGTTCCTCTGCTTTACTTTCGCGCCACGATTTAAGTGCAAGATAAAGTTCCGGATTGACAACATTCGCAAGCAATTTCGATTCTGTCTTTTTTCGTTCAACCTTTCCGACTCCTTTATCTATTGACGCCTTTGCACGAGACTCTAAGTAGATTTTTACTTTAAACCCCGATTGTAAAGCCCCTAAACATTGCAACTTTATTCTTATTTCATCCTCTACCCTACGTATCGAATCGGTAAAGGACTTATTCACCGCCTTATTGTCGATATCAATAGACAAACTTTCGATTCCTTTTAAAGCAATTTCATTTATCTTTTCAGCAAAGTAAGCACACCCCTTATTTACTCTTTCCTTAATTACATCATTATTTTCTACATCACCCTCATTTTGCGCAACTAAAGAGACCAGCTGATTTCTAAATTTATCAGATACATCTAGCACCTCACCTTTAAACCTACTAATAATACCAAGAATCGATGTCCTAAGCACTTCATTTATTGCATCGGAATGCTCAGTTGACAACTTTCGACAATAGTTTAGCGAACGAATAATGGAATCAAACATAAATAACTCTAGCAGCAGCTGTTTTTGATAGTCTCGTTTACCCTGCTCAAGATGCAGAAGCGTTGGTACATTCTTTTCCACCTTTTGGGAGAAAGACTTAACAACAGAGTCGGTTTTAATGTTATTAGATGAAATTGGAGAACTAAGTACCAAACCTTCCAACGTTTTACAGCGGCTAAGAGCAACGTACACCTGTCCACTGGCAAATGCCGCCTTTGCATCAACGACAACCTTTTCAAAAGTCAAGCCTTGGCTTTTATGGATAGTAATTGCCCATGCAAGTTTCAACGGATACTGCTCGAAACTACCCACAACCTCTTCTACTATCGCATCTGTTGCCGGATCTAGACAATACTTCGTATTATCCCAACGGGCAAGTAATACGTTTATAGGACTATCATCATCTGAGCATTGCACCCAAATTCCATCATCATCAATATCAGAAACAACCCCAATTTTACCATTATAAAATAGTTTTTCTGGCGAGGAGTCGTTCTTTACAAACATTACCTGAGCACCAACTTTAAGTTCAAGTTCCTGCTCTGTAGGATAGGAATATTCCGGGAAATTACCTGTTATCGTAGCCCTATACTTAAAACTCTCCTTTCCAATTTTAGACAGCTGAGCATCATTGATGGAATGAGCTTGACTATTATGAGTTGTAAGTGTTATGTAGTCATCGCCATCTCTCCTTTCCAAGTTCGGGATATATCGTTTATTCAGTTCGGTAAGAGCTGCTTCATCAATATGGTTCTCGCGTACCTTATTAAGAATATCAATAAATATAGCATCACTCTGCCTATAAATGTGCTTTAGTTCTATCGAGACAAGCTCTGTTTGCCTAAGCGCACGACTACTAAAAAAGAATGGCGTCTCGTAGTACTTATTAAGCAACGACCATTCATCTTCTTTTACCACAGGAGAGAGCTGCTGCAGATCACCAATCATTAAAAGTTGTACACCTCCAAACGGCTTGTAGCGGTTTCGGTAGCGACGTAAAACCTCATCAATTCCATCCAGCAAATCTGATCGAACCATGCTTATTTCATCAATAACCAGCAAATCAAGGCTACGAATGATGTTGATCTTCTCCTTGCTAAATTTTTGATATGAAGGTAAATTATCAGCCAGAACAGGTATTTCAATTCCTCTATCAACCTCTGAATCTTTTGGAATATGAGGACCAAATGCCAATTGAAAGAAAGAATGAATTGTAACTCCACCAGCGTTTATTGCCGCAACGCCCGTAGGTGCAACCACAATCATGCGCTTCACAGATTCTTTTTTCAAGTCATGAAGAAAAGTTGTTTTACCTGTACCAGCCTTACCTGTCAGGAAAATATTTTTACTTGTGAAGTTAACGTACTCGAATGCTAAATTAAGCGGCTGATTTACTTCTTCTTTCATACAAACTTACAAATAGATATCATAGCCTATAAATTTACCGAATAAATAGGTTATTGGCTAGAACAAAAATAAAAAAGGCCACCGCAATGCGGTGGCCTTTCCATATTTTCACGTTTTGCTTATTCAGCAACAACAGTAAAGTTTACTTTAACTTTCACTTCGCGATGAAGCTTAACATCAGCAGTATAAGTGCCAACCTCCTTAACATCGCTAACAGCAATCATCTTACGATCGATGCTGAAACCTTCGGCTTCAAGAGCTTCTGCAATCTGTATGTTATTAACAGATCCAAAGATCTTACCAGTATTAGAAACCTTAGCGCCAATAGTAAGGGTTAGCTCCTCGATTTTCTTACCTAATTCAATAGCATCGTTCTTAATCTTAGCCTCTTTGTGAGCACGTTGCTTAAGGTTTTCAGCGTGCATCTTCTTTGCAGAAGGAGTGGCAACGATTGCTTGACCAGTAGGAATAAGGAAGTTATTAGCATAACCATCACGAACCACTACTACATCATCCTTGTGACCAAGGTTCTCTACATCTTGCTTTAGTATGATTTCCATTTCTTCTAATCCTCCTGGTTTTTACTTCAACATGTCGGTTACAAATGGAAGCAGCGCAAGATGACGTGCTCTTTTAACTGCTTGAGCAACTCTACGTTGGAATTTAAGAGAAGTTCCAGTGATACGGCGAGGAAGAATTCGACCTTGCTCGTTCAAGAATTTCTTAAGGAATTCTGGATCCTTATAGTCTACATACTTAATGCCATTCTTTTTGAAACGGCAGTACTTCTTCTTCTTAACGTCTACTGTAGGTGGGTTAAGATATCTGATTTCGCTTTGTCCTTGAGCCATGGCTTATTCCTCCACTTTTTTTTCTACAGATTTATTACTTCTTCTCTTAATAGCGTATTCAGCAGCAAACTTATCCAATTTGAAAGTTAAGAAGCGAATTACGCGCTCGTCACGACGATACTGAGTTTCTAACTTATCAATGGTTTCGCCATTGGCCTTAAACTCAATAAGGTAGTAAAAACCTGTAGTTTTCTTGTTGATAGGGTAAGCTAATTTCTTAAGGCCCCAATCTTCTTCGTAAACGATCTCGCCACCATTTTCAGCGATCACGTTTTTAAACTTGGTTACCGTTTCCTTTACCTGGGTGTCAGATAAAACGGGAGTTAGGATGAAAACGGTTTCGTACTGATTTAACATACGACGTTGTTTTATTGTTTTGTTAAAATAGGTCGCAAAGTTACGCCTTTTTACTTAATTCGCAAATTATTTCACCTTCAGTTAACTTTATTCTATGATTATTTGCAGCTGTAAAGGAGTAACAAAAAAAGAGATTCTTTCCGCCATTAAAAATGGAGCCCAATCAATTACTGACATTCAAATTAAAACCAAGGCATCCACGGGTTGCGGTAGATGTAAAAATGTAATTATTAGCATGCTAGAAAAAGAGCAAACCAAAATATTCAATAAAAACTCTCAACTAAGAATCAAATTTGATTAAGCAAGCTTATTAAGTATCATCTCAATTCGATGCACCTGCACATCATTTTTCGCTTGTTCATAAACCAGCTTCAAATTCTCTAGAATTTTAACTATAGATGTTCTATTGTCGCAGGGCAAGTAATATGATTCTTGAGGTGCCTCCTTAATCTGATTCAAATAGTAGTCTATTTCCTTTTTGCTTAGAACGCTCCCTCTATTAAACGGGTTTATGTAAAAGAGCACTCGTTGAGAAACAGGAAGACCCTCATCATCTCCATGATAAGGGTCTTTATACGCCAAAATAAAGTTACGAGGTAAGCTTATCCCGTAAATAGGCATTCCCAGTTGTTGTCCTACAGCCATATACAGCAGCGACAAACTTAGTGGATTGCCCTTCTGGGTAAGAATAACATGGTTTAAAGCAAAGTAGTGTGGCGCAAAAAGATTTAATGGATCTGGCGAAAAATGATATTTCTCGTAAAGTACATGGTTGATAACCTTCACCTTTTCGAAAGCCGTAAGATTGCTGCTAATCCCAAGCCAAACCTCTTTCGACATTTGTTCAACCTGATCCTTCAAGTCAGCCAACTGCAGTTCAGGGAAAAGCAGCAGAGCGACCAAATGAGCCCCCTCTATAATGTTTGAGCATCTACTATCAACCCATCGTTGTACCTCATCGCCCATCAAATTGTCGTTTATGCGCTGAAGTACGTTTTCGATAAGCCGTTGTTGCCGTTCTGTAGCCGAATGCGCCCAGAATTCTTCGAGACTAGGGATTGCATCTCGACCCAATTCGAACAAGCGCTGGGATACCGCTTCGAAAACATCCGGAGAGGGATCATCTATAAGAGCAATTAACGCTTTTACTTCCTCGTTCACCATAAATTTTACGGTAGCAAGCACTTAAGAGTTTTTTCAATCATCTCGTTTACGGCCTGAGAATAATTGGCAAGAGCTGTTTTATTTACTCTATTGGCAATGATAGTACAAATTGTAGTAGCATCATGTCCCAACAACTTAGCCAATCCTGCAAGCGCAGAGCTTTCCATTTCGAAATTTGTTATTTTGACTCCGTTATGCTCGAAAGATTCTATTTTTTCGTTGATATTCGGATCAGCAAGAGGCAAACGAAGCACCCTTCCTTGAGGACCATAAAATCCAGGAGCCGAAATGGTTGTTCCTGCTATGGTAAAACCAGCAAAGAGGTCTAAAAGTTCTTTAGAAGACGAAACAAAATAGGGACTTGTAAGTTTAGGGTTCCAGCCAACATGGTGCTTAAATTCATCTTCAAGTTCCAGTTCACAAACCGAATCTCGATTGCCATAAAAGTTCAAAAGCCCATCAAAACCAACAGAAATAGCCGATAACAAATGGGCTCCCAACGGAATATCCCCTTGAATAGCTCCCGAAGTACCTAGTCTCACCAAGGTCAACTTTTTATGTTCTGGTTTAATGGTACGTGTTGCGAAGTCTATGTTTACCAGCGCATCAAGTTCATTAACTACAATATCAATATTATCCGTACCAATACCTGTTGATACTACAGATACTCTCTTGTTATTGTACTTACCTGTAATGGTATAAAACTCTCTATTTGAGACTTTACATTCAATCTCACCAAAAAACGAGGCTACAGTCTCAACTCGGCCAGGATCGCCTACTAGTATAACAACATCGGCAAGTTGTTCTGGACGGAGGTGTAAATGGTAAATACTTCCATCATCTTTAATCAATAGTTCTGAAGGTTCAATTACCCGCATATTACTTACTTTTTTAGGTTAGAAATTAAAGTTAGTAAACTTTCAATTTTTACCAAACAAATTGAAAATAAAAAAGGCTACCGCTTGGTAGCCTTTGTAGTCCATAGGGGAATCGAACCCCTGTTACAAGAATGAAAATCTTGCGTCCTAACCCCTAGACGAATGGACCATCTTGTGGTGCAATCAACTATTCGGATTGCAAGTGCAAAGATCATACATTTGCAAAAACAACTTTTCGCAATTAATTCTGCGCACTTTACTTAATAAAATTAACATCTAATTTCACTAAATAAAAAAGGCTACTTCTCAGTAGTCTTTGTAGTCCATAGGGGAATCGAACCCCTGTTACAAGAATGAAAATCTTGCGTCCTAACCCCTAGACGAATGGACCATTTTGCGGTACAACCCCTTATCCTGATTGCGAGTGCAAAGGTAGTTCAAATTTTCATACTTACAAGACCTAACTATAAAAAACATCACGAAGTGTAATCGAAACGAATCGATTTAAAGGTTACAAGCAACAAACACCTCTAATTAAAAACTGACAAACAACACGTTAAAAACACCGCATCTCACCCGTTAAAAACATCAAACAGAAAAAAAATAACATGCGGTGTTTATTCTCTAGTATAATTATAGAACTCTCCAAATAACCACAAAAAGTTAGCATTCTAGTATATTTATTGCAAAGCATATGCATTAATTAATACCTTTAACTATTTGAATACATCCGTAAAACTCGCAATTTTGCAATTTTAAAAAGGACAAGTTATGGAAAACAAAGAAAAAATTGTTCAGGCCTTTACCCAAGCTGGCAAACCATTAAAGTCAGGAGAAGCAGCAGAACTGGCTAATGTTGATAAAAAAGAAACCGACAAGATTATCAAGGAAATGGTAAAAGAAGGTGCGCTCGTATCGCCTAAACGATGCTACTACGAGCTAAAGCATTCTTAAAAACATTTCCTCCAATTTAATTGTCAGAACTTTTAAGAATCCATTTAATGCCTCTTTCAATCGACAATGTCAACTTTTCGAATATAGCTTTAGTTGGCGATCGCGTACTTGTTAAACCTAAAAGCGAACAGGATAGAACCAAGACGGGTCTATTTCTTCCTCCTGGCGTACAAGAAAAGGAGTACATCCAAGCAGGCTACGTTGTTACAGTAGGCCCAGGCTATCCTATTCCTGCTATTACCGATCCGGATGAGCCATGGAAAGATAACAAGGAGCAAGTAAAATACGTCCCCCTTCAACCTCTTGAAGGAGATTTGGTTGTTTATCTGCAAAGCAGCGCTTGGGAAGTTGAACTGAATGGAGAAAAATTTTTTATTGTACCTCACAACTCCATTCTGCTCATTATTAGCAATCAAGATCTCTTCCAATAGCAATGGAAGTACCCTTTGTAGACATCCACTCGCATAACAAGTGCCGAAGTAGTAATATCACAGTTACTTCGGCCTTTTTAGGTGAAAATATAGCGGAGATACAAAAGCCTTTTAGTATAGGGATACATCCATGGCATTCAGACATTTCAACCAGCAATTTAGAACTCAAATTTAGTCCCTACCTAGATGAAATTGTTGCACTGGGTGAAATTGGATTAGATAGAGCAATTAAAATTCCTATCAGCAAACAAACTAAAATTTTTTTAGCACAGCTGGACATCGCTAAAAAGCATAGTCTACCAGTTATGATTCACTGCGTTAAGGCATATTCAGACATGCTTGCAATCATTCCGAAATATAAAAAGATAACCTATATTTTCCATGGGTTTTATGCTAGCCAACAAATCCTTCGATGTTTACTACCTTATAACACCTTCTTTTCTATGGGAATAAGGGAACTTCAGCGTTCCAAAGGTACTACTCTTATTAGAAGCATACCCGCTAATAGGCTTTTCTTAGAAACAGACGAAAGCGGCACTGAAATTGAAGATGTCTACACTTTGGCATCTAAGGCTATAAGCATAGATATTAAAGTATTAAGAGAGCAACTCTACAATAACTACACAAACTTATTTTAATGAGCAACTGGAACGAGCGAACACTCCTTCTTATTGGAGAAGAGAACTATAAAAAACTAGAAAAGGCACACGTATTAGTAGTTGGGTTGGGAGGTGTTGGTGCATATGCTGCCGAAATGATCTGCCGCGCAGGAGTTGGAGAGATGACTATTGTTGATGCCGACGTGATTTCACCTTCAAACCGAAACAGGCAGCTGCCGGCATTGGAATCAACCCATGGATTGCTAAAATCGGATGTTATGCAATCCCGATTATTGGACATCAACCCAAAGATTAAGCTAAACGTAATCGCCAAATATATTAAGGACGAAGAAACAGACATTCTGCTTGATTCTGCAAAATTCGATTTCGTTGTTGACTGCATTGACACACTTGCACCCAAGGTTAACCTTATTAAGAAAACGTTAGATCGCAAGATACCGCTCGTAAGCAGCATGGGGGCAGGAGCAAAAACTGATCCTACCAAAATTGAAATAAAAGATATTTCCAAATCGCACCATTGTCCTCTTGCCCATATGCTTCGCAAACGACTAGGGAAACTAGGCATAAAAAAAGGATTCCAAGTGGTATTCTCTTCTGAACTAGCACGCCCAGAAGCAGTAATCCTAGTAGAAAACGAACAGAATAAAAAATCAACGGTTGGAACCATCTCTTACATGCCACCGCTATTTGGATGCCACTGTGCTTCAGTTGTTATTAGAGGGCTCCTTGGCGAGATAGAAATAAGAAAGGAGGACTAACGCCCTCCTTTCTTATTATGTTTATTGTGCAGTATAGTTCGTGATATCTTTAAAGCCTAGAAGAAAATCTTTTACAGGCATTCGCTTCTTGCCTGCAAGCTGCAACTCTGCTATAGAAATATAGCCATCGGCACAGGCTACCTTTACAAAGTTTTTCCCATCAGAAACAATCGTTCCAATTGAATGACTATGCAAAATTTTCTCCTTTTGCGACTTATATACTTTTACATTTACAGAATGTTCTTCCTTAACCATTTCGAACCAAGCAGCAGGATATGGAGACAAACCTCGAATGCGGTTATGTATCGCATCTACCCCATTCGACCATACAATACGGCAATCTTCCTTAAATATTTTAGGGGCATGAACAGGTTCATTACCGCGCTTAATAAGCTCTTCCTGATCAATGAACTTCGCATCACCGTTGGCAATTGCATTCGCTGTTTTTACAACAAGTTTAGCCCCGACCTCCATCAGATTATCATGTAGGACACCGGCATTATCTTCAGAGCCTATCTCAACCTCTTCCTGAAAAAGAATATTTCCTGTATCTATTTCGTGTTTAAGGAAGAATGTAGTAACACCGGACTTGCTATCGCCATTAATAATGGCCCAATTAATTGGAGCAGCACCACGGTAACGAGGGAGCAGAGAACCGTGCAAATTAAACGTCCCAATAGGAGGCATTTGCCAAACTACCTCAGGAAGCATTCTAAAGGCAACCACTACAAACAAATCTGCGGCATACCCTCTAAGTTCTTCCAAAAAGGCTTCATCACGCAATTTCTCGGGCTGAAGAACTGGAAGTCCTTTGCTTACAGCAAACTGCTTTACATCTGACTGGTGTAGTTTTTGCCCACGACCAGCGGGTTTATCCGGAACCGTTACCACCGCAACCACCTCGTGTTGGCTATTGAGCAGCGCATTGAGCGATGCCACTGCAAACTCAGGAGTCCCCATAAATACAATGCGTAGCCTCTTCATCTGTACTACTTATTATTATGCTCGGCTTTTGTTTTAAAGAGTCCTAACCAGTGTCCCATCTTTTCTTCCTTAGTCTTAAGGTAAAACTCGTTATGCTCGTTAGGCTCTATAACAATTGCAACATTCTCTACTATCTCCAAACCGTATCCTTCAAGACCGACTCTCTTCGTTGGGTTATTGGTCATAAGGCGCATTTTTTTAATGCCAAGTTCACGAAGAATTGCAGCACCAACACCATAATCGCGCTCGTCGGAGCCAAAGCCTAGCATAAGGTTTGCCTCTACGGTATCGTACCCCTCTTCCTGAAGCTTATAGGCATGAATCTTATTGAATAGCCCAATTCCTCGTCCTTCCTGGTTCATGTAAACAACGGCTCCTTTGCCTTCCTTATCAACCATACGAAGCGCTTCGTGCAGCTGAGGTCCACAATCGCAACGATACGAGCCAAAGATATCACCAGTTACACAGGATGAGTGAACACGTACAAGTACAGCCTCATCTTCAGTCCATTCTCCTTTAATAAGAGCGACGTGCTCCAATCCATTACTTTTTTGTCGGAATGGGATAAGCGAAAAAGTACCAAATTCTGTTGGCATCATAACCTTTTCACCCTTCTCTATAAGACTTTCTTGCTCTAGACGAAGTTTTATGAGATCGGCTATGGAAACAATTTTTAGATCAAATTTCTTTGCTATTTCAACCAGTTCGGGTAGACGAGCCATTGTTCCATCTTCATTCATAATCTCGACAAGCGCACCTCCAGGGTATAAACCTGCCATTCGGGTAAGGTCAACAACAGCTTCGGTATGACCTGGACGACGAAGGACGCCTTTCTCCTTTGCCTTTAAAGGAAAGATGTGCCCCGGACGTCCTAAATCCTCTGGCTTCGTATTTCGATCTACTAATGCTTTAATGGTCTTTGCTCTATCGCTTGCCGAGATACCTGTTGTACAGCCATTTCCAAGTAAATCAACCGAAACAGTAAACGCCGTTTCGTGAAGAGAAGAATTACGGCCTACCATCATTTCCAGCTCCAATTCTTCGCAACGCTGCTCGGTAAGCGCAGCACAAATAAGCCCACGCCCATGTGTTGCCATAAAGTTTACAAGTTCGGGGGTAATTGTTTCGGCAGCGACCACAAAATCGCCTTCGTTCTCCCGATCTTCGTTATCGACCACAATAATAGGTCGTCCACTCTTTAGTTCAACCAATGCTTCTGCAATGGTATTCAATTTAAAACGATTTGGGTTATCTTGAACTTCAGACATCTTTTCTGAATTTTTCATGCTGAATTAATGATTATCAAGGCAAAATTAACTCTTTTTCCTGCTTGAAATAAAGTAATTAGAACTATAAAAACTTCAAAAGTTGCCTTTCAGGCAACTTTTGAAGTTTTACTTTCTTTGCTTAAAGCGAACAATCCGCTTAAAGAATTGCACGTACGCGTCAGTGTTAAACATCTGCGATTCGTTCATCGACTTATATGACAAGAATATACCTATAGCCAGTAATATAAATGATGAGAACCAAGTTCCTGCAAAAATAGACCATACGCCTTCGCGTGCAAACTTCTCCCCTGTTATTGAAATTATGTAGTAAGCAATGAAGAATAGGACTGAAACAACAATTGGCATTCCGAAGCCCCCTTTACGGATAATAGCCCCGAGAGGAGCACCAATAAAGAAGAAGAGCAGTGCCGCTAACGAGAGGGTAAACTTCTTATTCATTTCCACGCCCATTCTATTTATCTGCTCCGTATTTAACTGCAAATCCCAACTGTTAGACGTAATATATTGTTGGGCAGACTGAGCACTCGAAAGAGCATTATCCACAACTTGCATCTTCATTCGGTTGTCAAGCGACTTATAGGTCGAATCGAATTTAAAAGTCTCTAGTTTTTCAAGCGCTTTTGTTTTAAGAGTTGTATCAATCTCATTCGCCTTCCTAAAATAGCCCGTATGAAGGAATCCACTCAGATACATGCTCACCTTATACTGACGTTGCTTATCGAGCGAGTCACGACTTTTAGCGAGTTGATCGATATTCTGCATGCGCTCACTATCCTTAAATAGGTTCTCATTGGTCCTATCAAACTTGTAGTTATTAATTTCTACAATAATTTGCTGCTTCCCAAAATATGTGTGACGAAAAGGCTTCTTCTCATAAGCATCTGGAGTAGCAGATCCTTGCTCATCTTGATAGGTATTCCCATTATAGAGGGTTACTACGAGGTAACGCTGATCATCCGTAATCTTCATGTAACCAGAATCGGCATATGTAACATCAACGTTTCCATTTGCTTGCTTATGGTTATAAATAAGAATTCGTTTTAAAAGGTTGGTTTTCTCGTCTTTCGCCCCAATCTTAAGGCTTATATTAGGGATTCCATTGTAAAATACACCTTCGCGTATTTGCAACTCTGGTCGCTTCTGCTGTACATCGTAGAGTAACGAGAATGCTTTTAAATTTATGTATGGTACTACGTTGTTGGATAGAAAAAACGCACCAACAGTAAAAATCGCCACCGTAAAAAAGAGTGGACTCATAATACGTGCTAAAGAAACACCTGCTGCTTTAAGGGCTAACGTTTCGTTATTCTCGCCCATATTCCCCATGGCCATAAGTGTGGAAAGCAGCATGGCTAGGGGCAATGCCAGCGGCATTAAGCTTATACCTATATAGGTCATAAGCTCCACGAAAACAGTCCAATCTAGCCCCTTTCCTACCAGTTCGTCTACCCACTTCCACAAGAATTGCATAAGCAGCACAAACATCACCAGCACAAAGCTAAGCGTAAATGGACCAAAAAAATGTTTTAGGACAAACCTATCTAATGCCTTCATCGACGAATGGTATGTTATCTCGTAATTTTTACCAAAGATGGATTTATGCGCAAAGTTAAACGATTTTTCCAAGCCTCACTGCCTTTAATCCTATTTAATGATAACAGGGATAAAACTATCGAAAAGGCATTTCGCAAAAACAAGAATCATAGAATCCTAAAATCCATAGATACTTTTCGCAAAAAAAATGAACAAACTAAAGTATTCATAACCTTTCAAATGCACCTATACGACTTCCTTTGTTCAGTATTCATCGTGCTTTTTTTTCATTACAACTCTTGCAAGAATAGAAAATATACCTACCTTTGCATCCGCAATCGAGAGGGTAACACCTCAGAAAAGATGGCGAGGTAGCTCAGCTGGTTAGAGCGCATGATTCATAATCATGAGGTCGACGGTTCAAGCCCGTCTCTCGCTACGACTCCTGTCACGGCAGGGTTTCTTTTAGTTATTAGTTAATAGTTAGTTTTGGGGAAAAAGGTACTTCTTTACGGAGTGCCTTTTTTTGTTATGCCATTCCTCACTTCCAATTTTGTTGAACTAATCGAAAATTTCCCTCTTTTTTACTTTTTAAACAGAAAATATTCTCGAAACGGTTTGCGTATACTATTTTTTGCTAAATTCATCACCCTTTTACCTTAATTACAAATCAACCGTTAACAGACACAATATGGGAATAAAGAATCGTCTTACGCTAATGAGTTTCTTACAGTTCTTTGTGTGGGGAGCTTGGCTTATAACTATTGGCAACTACTGGTTTGCAACAAAGCAATGGAGTGGCTCCGAATTTGGGGCTATATTTTCTACAATGGGCATTTCCTCTATTTTCATGCCTGCTCTAATTGGTATCATTGCCGATCGCTGGATTAATGCAGAAAAACTATATGGAGCAATTCATCTACTTAGTGGAGGCTTCATTTTTTGCTTAACACTTGCAGGAAACCCAGAGCATTTCTTCATTATAATGCTCTTAGCAATGTTCTTTTACATGCCAACCATTGCGCTATCAAACTCTATAGCATACAATGCGCTTAAAAGCAACGGATACGATGTAATTAAATCATTTCCTCCAATCCGCGTTTGGGGAACCGTAGGTTTTATTGTTGCAATGTGGGTTACCAATCTTTCAGGAAACAAAGCAACAGAGTTTCAATTCTACATTTCAGCAACAGCTTCGGTAATTCTATTCCTTTTCTCGTTTACCCTCCCTAAATGTCCTCCACAAAAGGGCTCAGCAGCCGGTAAATCATGGGTGGAGAGCTTTGGTCTCAATGCATTTAAACTATTTGCCAACTACAAAATGGCGCTCTTCTTTATTTTCTCTATGTTCCTTGGAGCAGCGCTACAACTAACTAACGCCTACGGAGACACTTTCTTAGATGATTTTAAGAATATCCCAGAATATGCAGATTCATTTGTGGTAAAGTATTCTACTATCATCATGTCCATATCTCAGATATCCGAAACGCTATTTATTCTAGCCATTCCATTTTTCTTGAAACGATTTGGAATTAAAAATGTAATGCTCATTAGTATGCTTGCTTGGGTACTTAGATTTGGGCTGTTTGCGTTTGGCGATCCTCAAGAAGGCCTTTGGATGATCATTCTTTCGTGTATCGTATACGGCATGGCATTCGATTTCTTTAACATTTCAGGCTCACTGTTTGTTGAAACTACAACCGATGCAAAAATTCGTTCTAGTGCTCAAGGGTTGTTCATGATGATGACGAACGGATTTGGCGCTGTAATGGGAAGCCTATCAAGCGGAATTATTATCGACAAATACTTTACACATAACGGCATTAAAGATTGGAACGGGATCTGGCTAATATTTGCTATCTATGCGTTAACAGTTGCAATTCTATTTGCCTTTTTCTTTAAGCATAAGCACAACCCAAACGTTTCAGAGCAATCTAATTCGACAAATATGGAATCTGAGAAAGAAATGCAAGCATCGGCATCTAAAATTTAGGTTTCGTTGATGAAAATAAAAAAGGAGGCTGTTCGCCTCCTTTTTTATTTCTCAACATAACGATGCAATGCAGACAAAATCTTATAGACTATAAATATAGATAGGTATTTCTAGCAAAAAAGTCAATACCTACTCCACGTAAATAGTATAATCTAATATCTCCACCACATCTCCGACGCGAATTTTAGCGCGCTTACGGCTTTCTACAGCACCGTTCAGTTTCACAATACCATCGTCCACCATAACGCCGGCTTCGGCACCATTTGCTGCAATATTTACAGCCTTTATCAGTTGGCTGAGCTGTATGTAATCGCCCTTGGTGAGAGCAAATTCAATTTTCTTCATGTTCAATCGAGATAAAAAGAAAAGGCCACCCAAAGGTAGCCTTTTTGTAGTATAAGCCGTAACTCGATTACGCTTTTGATGAGTTTAAAGTAACCCTCTCAAGCCACTTTACCATCGAAAGCATTACAATCATCGAAGCAGCAGTTGCCCCAACAAATACCAACCAGCAAGCCCAAATAGGCACGGATGTGTAAAGAATACCTCCTATAAATAGTAGAGAGTTACCTACTGCTGTAGCAGCCAACCAAGCACCCTGCATCAAACCTTGAAGATGTGGAGGAGCAACCTTCGAAACGAAAGAAAGTCCAAGTGGAGAAATAAATAGTTCGGCTACAGTTAGGATAAAGTAAAGGATAACCATAATCCAAGGAGTAACTCGGATTGCACTAATCTGAGTCTCAGACATAGTGCTAAGAGCCTCTTTAGAAGGTAGTACAAACGAGAATATCATTAGGAAAATGTATGCCAAAGCAGCAATACCCATACCGATAGCAATCTTCATTGGGGTTGATGGCTCAATACGCTTACGTTTCAACGTACCGAAGAACCACATAATAAATGGGGTCAGGGTAACCACAAAGAATGGGTTAACGCTTTGGAAAATTTCTGCACCTTTGATGCTTGTAAATCCTAAGTTAATATTGATAACGCTCAAATCTACATAGTCGCGGGCAAAATAGGTTAGCGAGTACCCATTTTGATGGAACGAAAGCCAAAAGAAAATTACCACACCGAAAACGGCAAATAGAGCGTAAATGCGCTGTTTAATCTCATGCGCGCTCATTTGAACCTCTTCTTTGGTAATCTTATGCTCACCACCTTTCACAACAGCTTTCTTTGCAGGATCAGGGAATTTATTCTTATTCACCAAGAAAACTACCAGCGAAATAACCATTGCTACGATAGCAGCCATGAAAGCATACTGGAAACCACGGTTGAAAACATCAAGGTAACTGTTAACAAAAACAGAAAGATCGGCTACTGGAGTTTTATCAAGAACTGCAGCATTGGCATAATCCTGAAGGCGAGCAAGCGATTCAGTGTTCATGTTGCTACCTTCGGCAAGATACTTATGGCAAAGTTCTGGAAGGCTAGCATTGTAGTCAAAGTTATTAACCTTCAACCACCAGTTTCTTACACCAATTGCAATAAATGGAGCAAAGAAACCTCCGATGTTGATGAACATGTAGAAAATCTGAAAGCCAAAGTCTCTCTTATCGCTATACTCTTTGTTGTCGTACATCTGACCAACAAGAGCTTGAAGATTTCCCTTGAAAAGGCCATTACCTAAAGCAATAACAAGAAGTCCCAAACAGGTTAGGGTTAGGTATAACCCAAAATTTGGAACAGGTGTAGGTGTTGGTATCGAAATTAAAAGATATCCGACAGCCATTAGAATAAGCCCAAATAGAATTGTGCCTTTGTAGTTTTTAGTTTTGTCGGCAATAACACCGCCAACTAAAGCCAGCAAATAAATTGAAGCGTAGAATGCCGAATAAATATATCCGGTTGTGGTTTCTGCTAAGCCAAACTTAGCGGAAATAAACAGCGTAAGTATCGCCATCATGATGTAGAAGCCAAAACGCTCCCCCATGTTGGCTAAGGCTGCTGCAATAAGCCCTTTCGGTTGACCTTTAAACATATCGGTTGTTGTTTTTAATTAGTGTTAACTTTAACATGAGCTTGGACAAAGATATTAATAAACCCTATTTTTACAAGTAAGCTGCTTCCATTTATAAACAATTATTCATCCTATAATTTCATTTCCAAAGTAGATTCTAGATGTTTTAAACACAACCAACATTAAATCACAACAAAACATTACATTTCGTAGCTGACATTAGGATTGAATGCCCCCGAAACCGCCAATATCTGCCACCCCAAAGTTCACTCAAACTGTAAAAAATTGCAGCAAATCGTTTTGCGAACGGCTTCCAGACTCCCTTCTGTTACCTATCTTTGCTTCCACAAGAAAACAACGCCAAAAATCCATAACTATGAAGATATTTCCTGCAGAACTAGTTAAGGCCATTGATCAGTATACTATTGCCAATGAACCTATAGCATCCATAGACTTAATGGAGAGAGCATCAATGGCCGTTACGTCTAAGGTTATGGAACTATACCCTGAGTCTAACCAAGAATTCTCCATTTTTGCAGGTTCGGGCAACAACGGGGGCGACGGGTTGGCCATCGCTCGAATGCTTTCGCAACAAGGATACCGCACCCAAATCTATTTCATTCAGACTACTCCAAGCACTACTTCCGATACGGCCATTAATCTTGGGCGTATTGTTCCATCTGAAAACCTTACCATCGAGACTCTGAAACCGGAGGCTGTTATACCATACGTTACTCCAGAAACGGTAATTATTGATACCCTATTTGGTTCGGGAGTCAATCGACCACTTGATGCTTTTAACAAGCACATGGTTGAGTATATTAACGATAGTGGCTGTACAATTATATCGGTAGATCTGCCATCTGGACTTATGGCCGAAGATAACTCGACGAATGATCCCGACGCTATCATCCGAGCTGATTACACGATAACCTTAGAACTCCCCAAACTAGCCCTTCTTCTTCCTGAAAATGAGCAATACGTTGGAGAGCTAAGCATTGTCCCCATAGGCCTTCACCCAAAAGCTCTTGAAGGATTTCCCAGTAACATGCACTTTATAACAAACGAAATGGCATCTAAGATGCTCTACAAAAGGCGCAAGTTTGCCCATAAAGGAACCTTCGGGCACTGTTACCTAATTGCAGGATCTCAAAAGATGCTTGGAGCCGCTATCCTATCATCAAAAGCGTGCATGAAAACTGGAGCAGGACTGCTTACGACGCATATTCCAGCTGGGCTACAAACTGCTTTAAATATTGCTGTTCCTGAAGTTATGATAGATCAGGACAGCAACACTGAGTGTTTCACACAATACTCCAGCATTACAAATTATGATGCAATAGGGGTTGGACCTGGCTTAGGAACCAACACAACAACTATAGCCACGTTGGCTCAGCTGCTCACCGACGCGCGTAGAATGCCAATGGTTATAGATGCTGATGGGCTGAACATCTTAGCCTACAACAAGGAGTTGCTTAAGACTCTTCCTAAGTTTGCCATCCTTACCCCTCATCCTAAGGAATTTGAGCGCCTCGCGGGGAGTTGGAATAACGACATTGAGAAAATAGAGCGGCTATACCAGTTTGCCAAAGAGCATAGTGCCTACATTGTACTTAAAGGGGCTCACACTATAGTAGCATCGCCAGATGGTCGCCTTTGGTTTGCCTCTGTTGGTAACCCAGGAATGGCAACAGCAGGAAGCGGCGACGTTCTTACGGGAATCATCCTAAGCTTACTTGGACAAGGGTATTCTCCAGAAGAAGCATCCATTCTTGGAGTACATCTTCACGGATTAGCAGGCGATATAGCCGCAAAAGAAGAAAGCCAAGAGGCTCTTATTGCTTCTAGTATTGTAGACAGTATTGGAAGAGCATTTAAATTCCTTTGGGAAATCAGAAATTTGTAAGTTTGTAAAGCCAAACTCAACGAAAGTCCTAGCATAACAGCAATGGGACTGTCGATCATTTAAAACAAAGCGTTATGACGAAAAGATATTGCTTAACAACAGCCTTACTATTGGGAGCGACAATAGGAATGGGGCAGAAAATCGTGAATTCATACCCAATATCGGATGGAATTAAAGCCGGCAGCTACGTATATTCGCTGCCAATCACAACGCTTAACTTTAAGGTGAAGGCTGCCCATCTATCCTTCAAAAGCGGTCCGTACGCACAGTTTGCTCAAAAGTACTTGGGGATTACCGATGCCGAGCAGTCGGATAAGGAGTACTACCGCCTACTAAGCATCAGCGGCGAAACCAGAGAAGAAGCCGACTCACAAAACCTATACGTTGCAGAGGTAGCACCAGGCACCGACATGTCGTTTCTTGAGCTTACCAACCAAGGGCTAATTATCCCAACAGCGTTTGTAGCCCAAACACCTGCACAGCCAATTCCTTCGAAAGAGATTAAAATTGCGCCTCCGTTTACCGATTTAGGTTCCGATCCCTCGATATACAAGGAAAAGGCAACCTTCTTTTCGGATGTAAAAATGGACACCGCATTCGTAAAGGTTCCCGTACAAAAAAGCATGCTGGTCGAGAAAAGCCCAGAAACAAGAGCTTCGGATGCGGCAAACTTCATCTTTAACCTACGCAAGCGCAGAGTCGATCTAATATCAGGGGATATCGACAACGTATTTAATAATGGCGAAGCGTTAAAGGTTGCCCTCAACGAGATTAACCGCCTCGAAAAGGAGTACTTATCGCTGTTTATCGGTAAAACCTACGTAGACTCGTTATCCTACACCTTCGACTATACGCCTAAAAACGGAAGCAGCAAATCATCGGCCATCCTATTCCGTTTTTCTGAGAGTAAAGGGGTTGTTGCCGACAACGACCTATCGGGCAAGCCTGTAATGGTAGAGGTTACCCCTCTAAACGCCATTCAGCAGCTACCTAGCAATGTAAATGACAAGGGCAAAGAAGCCGTAATAATGGCTCGCTATCCCGAAGTTTGTTCCGTAAAAGTTATTGATGGGAAGGAGACCCTATTTTCATCGAAAGCCGCCGTATCGCAAGCAGGCAAGGTTGTTCGTATGCCAATACTATTCCCTCAAACAGGAAAAAAGTAAGGAATACGTAGCTATAGCATAAAGAAGAAAGGCCTGACTTTATTGGAGTCAGGCCTTTTCTTACGATTTACAGATTTCCCCCCTTGTGCTTTGCCTTTCGGATCCTCTCCACCAATCGAAAATATTGCTTTCGAACCTTTCGGTAAACAGCTATATAGCGCCAAATGCCAACCACTAAGATTAACGGGGCAACCCAAAGAAGCAGCAACCCTAGTTCCTCTATCTGCTCAAGTGCAGCAACCCTAATAATGGTAAAACCAGCACTGGCGAATACGACAGAAGTACGGAAATAGGCCAAAAAAGTTCTTTCAACAGCCAAGTTAGTCCGCTCAACGGCTAACGCATCATTTAGGTTCAGCTCCTCTAGAACATCCTCTTCTATCTTTATCCTCATTGGCTTCCTTTTTTGAATACAATAAAAACGCCTAAGGGCATCAATTGTTTTTTCAACAAAAAAATCCTTGTAGAGAAAGATGCTCCACAAGGATTCATGTGCTATTTGGGGTGGCTAGTTGCCACTAAAAAGGCGTTCGAGCCAACTTTTGCCCGATTTAAAGCTGCGCAGGTAAATCTTTTGGCCCACAGCAGGCTCTTCGCCCGGCTTCATCTCATTCTTTTTGTAAAGAGCCTTAAGCTTTATACCGTAGCTCTGTGCAATTTGATACATGGTATCGCCTTCCTTAACCGTATAGAATTCGTTGCCTTTGGAGGCCCTATTCCTTTTTGGTTGAACGTAAACGCGCTGTCCCGAACGAATTACCGAATCTGCTGTTAGCTCGTTATACTTATAGAGCTGCCAGCGCATTAGCCCATACTGGTCGGCCAGCTTATCAATAGAATCGCCATCTTTTGCAACCACAAACTTAACGCCATTACACTCCGATGTGCTATGCCTGTTGTAGATATCTACAACAAACCCCTCATCGCGAGAAGCCTTAGAGCCGCCCCTCTTCTTAGAATTTGTAGTAACGCTAGGCTTGCTTGCGAAGGTGATATCAACGCCTTGGTCTAGCAAGTACAGCTGATTATCCTCTATTTGCTTTATTAGGATTTCGGCATAGCGAGGATTGGTAGCATAGCCAGCCTTTTTTAGCCCGTATGCCCACGACTTGTAGTCGGTAGCCGAGAGCTCGAAAAGAAATGCATAGCGCTTATTGGAGAGCAGGTACGTTGAATGATCTTCGAACGACTGGCGTACATCATCGTACTTTCTGAAGCATTCCTGCGGAGCATCGTCGTCGTGATGAATGGTTGGGCCTTTCCAGTCCTTGTGGCACTTTATCCCGAAATGGTTGTTTGCCTCTACGGCAAGGCGACCATTCCCGTTGGCCGATTCGATGAGAGCCTGAGCCATAATGATTGACGCCGGAACGCCATTCTTCTTCATTTGCTCGATGGCTATACCCTTATACTTTTCTATATACTGTTCTTTAGTTATTCGCTGGGCAAAGCCAACGGTAGTTAGCAAGAGGAAAATAGCTCCAAACGCTAATGGTCGCATACTTGTCATTATAAAAAATGGGGTTTGTTGGTGCTAAAGTAATTTCAAAGGGTTACTTTTACAAATCGGAATGCAAAATTAAACCAACTATAAATAGTCCAAATGGAAAAAACGTACACCTTTACCTATAAGGAGTATTCATCGCTAGATGATTTACCTGAAACCGACAAAAAGCTGGTATACTGTGCTCTCGAAGCCCAAGGAAAGGCCTACGCGGCATACTCAAACTTTCAGGTTGGAGCGGCAATCCTTTTTGAAGATGGAACAATGATTAGCGGAAACAACCAGGAAAATGCGGCCTACCCATCGGGCTTATGCGCCGAGCGTACCGCAATGTTCTACGCCCAAGCGAACTATCCTGACAAAGCGATCGCGGCTATTGCAATCACCTCGGCCACGGCCAAAGTGCCTAACCGTAAGCCAGTATTCCCATGCGGCTCGTGCCGACAGGTGCTGCTCGAGAGCGAACAGCGCAACGGTAAACCGATAAGGGTTATATGCTACGGCGCCAGCCAAATTGTGGAGGTTCCATCAACCGCAAGCCTACTCCCACTCCACTTCATCTTCGAAAAATAAGGCATAGGAGCCTAGCCGGAAAACCGCTAGGCTCCCATTTTATACGATCACCTCTACCAGCAGCCTATCTGATCGAACCAGCCGTTTAGGAATCCAAACGGGAACAGTATTGCAAAGAAAATCTTTAGGATCATCATCACGATCACGCCCGAGTTCAGAATAAGGGAAATCACCGCCAATACGCGCCCGGTTGACAGGTTGCTGTAGGAGCTGGCAAAATAGTTGCCGGGATTCTCGGTGTACAGCCTAAGATCCTTATTGGCCAGCACAAGGGCTATGGCGGCAAGAACAAAACCGGTAAGCCCAAAACAGCAGCAGGTTACCAGCGATAGAACCGCAAGCGTAAGCACCAGGTTGGCGTTTGGGAGCGGTTGTTGAAAGCGAATCTCTTCCATAGGTTATTGCAAATTTTAGTTGAAGATATAGTTCAGTACGATGGTGGCAACATCAATCGCAAATAGGGCCTTGATGACCACCGTTCCATATTTTAGCGGAAAGATTAGGTGCAGAACTAGGAATGCGAAGAGCAAAAGCGTTGGGATTAAGGCCCAATGGTAGCCAAGGCTGGCCGACATATCCCCCTTCAGCAACTCTATAAAAGCCCGCTGCATGCCGCAGGTTGGGCAATCGACGCCAAAGCACTGCTTAAAGACGCAGGGGAATAGATGCTGCTGAAGCCAGCTTGCAAGACGTAGTAGCATGACCGACGTTTTTTTACAACCTTAAATTAGCTCTCCTTTTCTTCGGCATCGCCCTCCGCTTTCTTCTTGGCCTTAGCCGCAAGGGTCTTGCGCGTGCGCACCTGCTGCATCACGGTATCAATCTCGAGGTTTACCCTGGCAACCAGCTCGTCGTATTCGGGACGTGGATCTACCAGGTTGAGCGCGTTGAGCATCTCCAGGATGTCGGCGCACTGCCTGCGGGCCACCACCGATAGCTTGTAGGCCGAAAGCGGCTCCGCCTCCTTAACCTTTACCGCACCTAGCATTTTAGACTCCTCCTCGAACTCCAGCTGTGCGGCCATTACCACATCCCACTGCGAGCGGCCGTTGAGCGTTTTCAGCGCTGCGATGTACCGCTCGTTGGTGGAGAATAGGCTATTCAGCCCGTATATCGCCGAGGTTTCCTTGTCGAGCTTCAAGCGCTGCACGCTTCCGGCTTCCTTAAGCGTTGCAAAGATGAGGTTGGCCGCCTCGTTGATGGCCGGGTTGGTGCTATGGATAAACGCCTCTATAAAGCTTTTAAAGCAGAGGTATTCGCTATCGCGCTTCGAATCCGTCGCCTTCCTTTTCTTACCTTCGACGGCAAAGGAGGCCCTCGAAATAACCCCCTCCATCTCAACAATGGTCTTCGAAAGCCCCTCTACCCGCTCGTGCAGCCTAGCGTTAAGGCTATCGCTCGAGCGAAAAATGGCGACAACCTGCAGGATGAAGCTGAATACCTCTCCAACTTGAAGGGCCGCAAAATGGATTGATTTCGTTTTCATGCGTACATCGTGGCTTGAAAGGATTTATTTGTTAAATAAAATCAAAAACATTAACGTTTGCAAGAGGTGAAGCTAAATAAGCTAGAAACGGGCGTCTACCCTCAGCTTGAGGTTTTAGGTTGATGATGAAAAATCATCTACCCTCAGCTTGAGGTTTTAGGCTGATGACGAAAAATCGTTCACCCTCAGCTTGAGGTTTTAGGCTGATGACGAAAAATCGTTCACCCTCAGCTTGAGGTTTTGGGTTGATGACGGAAAAACATCTACCCTCAACTTGAGGTTTTAGGCTGATGATGGAAAATCACCTACCCTCAGCTTGAGGTTTTGGGCTGATGATGAAAAATCGTTTACCCTCAACTTGAGGTTTTAGGCTGATGATGAGAAACCATAGAACCTCAGCTTGAGGGAAGACGCTCCCTAAAAAAAATAGGGCAACCTCAGCTTGAGGTTGCCCTATTGGGCGGCGACATCGGAGGAAACGATCGTGCCGCAGCGTCGTTTATCCGCGCTTGGTAAGCCCGATGCTGGTAACCAGCAACCCGACGAAGACAATCGCCCCGTTAATAATCAGCAGCTCGAAGCCGAACTTGTAGCCGTTGAACCAAACCGTAGAGTTGGCGCTAAGGATATAGCAGATAACGGGTGCGGCGACGGCAATATAGGGAACGATTCGATCGCGAACCGGGTACTTGGTAAAGAGCCCAAAGGCGTAAAGCCCCAGCAGCGGACCGTAGGTGTATCCGGCGATAACGAATACCGCCTTAACCACCGCGTCGTTGTTGAGCATCTTAAAGAGCAAAATCACGACGATAACCGCAACCGACATGCAGAGGTGCACGATCGATCGGGTTCGCTTCATCCGTTCGGCGCTGTGGCGGTTCGATTCGAGGATGTCCAGCGTAAACGAGGTGGTGAGCGCGGCAAGGGCCGAGTCGGCGCTCGAGTAGGCGGCCGCAATAATCCCAATAATAAACACAATGCCGAGCGAGGCGTGGAAGTAGCCTCCGGTTGCCAGCATGGGGAAAAGCGTATCGGTTTTGTCGGGTATGGCAACGCCATGCGTCATGGCAAAAATTCCTAAAAGCGCGCCCAACGAAAGGAAGAGCAGGTTTATCGGAAGGAACATGAAGCCGTAGGTGTACATATTCTTCTTGGCATCCTTCAGGCTGCGGCACGAGAGGTTCTTCTGCATCATGTCCTGGTCGAGCCCCGTCATAACGATGGTGGTAAATGCGCCACCAAGAAACTGCTTCCAGAAGTAGAGCTCCGAGTTGGGATCGTCGAAAAACCACACGCGCGAGAGCTTGCTGTTGGCAACGGTCGACACCATCTCGGAAAACGAGAAACTCATCGCATCCTTAATAAGGAACAGCGCAAGCACCATCCCCGAAATCATGGCCACGGTTTGCGCCAAATCTGTCCAAATGATCGTTTTAATGCCGCCCTTAAACGTGTAGATGTAAATCAGCCCAATGGTTCCGGCAACGGTGGCCCAAAACGGAACGCCAAGAGGGTCGAAAACCAGCGTTTGCAGCACCATCGACACAAGGAAGAGACGAACCGAAGCCCCCAGCAGCTTGCTGAGCAAGAAGAAAGAAGCCCCCGTTTTGTACGACCAAAAGCCAAACCGCTGCTGCAGGTAGGTGTATATGGAGGTAAGGTTGAGCCGGTAGTAGAGCGGCAGTAGCACATTGGCAATCACAAAGTAGCCCAGCAGATACCCCAGCACCATTTGAAGGTAGGAGAACTGGCTGGTCATTACCCAACCGGGCACCGAAATAAAGGTTACCCCCGAGATAGATGTACCGATCATCCCTATGGCAACAATATACCAAGGCGATTTTCGGTTTCCGTTGAAAAAGCTTAGCGAGTCAACTTTACGCGTTGTGAGGTACGAAATCAGCACCAGCCCTGCAAAGTAGATAGCAATAATTAGCGCAATAAACAGTGGTGACATTTTATCTGAATTTAGGGCAACAAGTTTAACAAAAGAAAGAACAACAACCAAGCAAACACCCGCCCATAATGGCTAGGCGCAAGCCCCCACCCTTAGCTATCCATTAAGGATTCCCCTAAAGAATACGAAATGCCGAGGCCTGAGAAATTGCCCACAATCATTTTACTACTTTTGACGTTATATCCAAAACAGCTAACAAAAGGTAGAATGAAAATCAAAAGCGCCACCATACTGCTGGCATTTATAGCCGCTTCACTGTCCCTCTTCGCCCAAAAACCAAGCAACGCCACGCTGAACTTCCGCGAAGGCCTCCGGAAGTACGTAAAAAAGGACTACACCACCGCCTTCGAGTACTTTAAAAGAGCCTCGGACGATGGCGAGTCGAACGGCGACCTGTACTTAGGCACCATGTACTTCAACGGCTACGGCGTCGCCAAAGACTACAACAAGGCGTTCGAATGGTACATGCAGGCGGCAAGCCGCTTCAACAGCCAAGGGCAGCTTCAGGTTGGGCTCATGTACTACGAAGGAATAGTGGTGAAGAAGAGTGCAGAGAAAGCTTCAGAATGGATACTTCGCTCTGCCCAGCAAGGCAACACCGATGCGCAGTACTTGTACGGCTGCATGCTTAAGAATGGCGATGGAGTGGCAAAAGATTACGCCAAGGCAGCCGAATACCTGCAGCTATCGGTTGGGGGCGGCAACTCCGATGCGCAGGTTGCCCTCGGAGAACTTTACCTTAAAGGACTAGGCGTCACTCCGGACAACCTTAAGGCCCTAGAGCTATTTACCAGCGCTGGGAATAGCAAGAATCCTGAGGCATACCTTTGGCTTAGCCAAATGTACCAAAAAGGAGATGGCGTAGCGAAGGATAAGAAAATGGCAATCGACTACCTTACCATGGCAGCCAACCTCGACTATCCCAAAGCGCAGTTCGAGCTTGCCCTGCAATACCTTAACGAAGTAAAGGACAACCGCACAGGAACGACCTGGCTGCTAAAGGCTGGAGCCAACAGCTACCCCGAGGCTGAATTCTATATCGGACAGCTGCTCGAAAAAGGATCTGTATTCCCCAAAGACATACGTCAAGCCGAGGATTGGTACACCAGAGCCGCCGAACATGGTCATGTAGGAGCCCAGTACAGCCTTGGCATGCTTCTACTGAACGGGAAAGGGGTAGAATCCAACACCGAAAAGGGGAAAAGCTGGCTCGAAAAAGCTGCCGGCAATGGCTATCAACCCGCTATTGATGCCCTAAAAGATACGGCGAAAAAATAGCCGTTGAGAATAAGGACGCATTTTATACGAGCAGCAGCATCAATCGTTATAGCATAAAAATGTACATTTGCTCTATAAAATGAATGCATGAATAGCCAAGAATACCCTTCTAGACTACTAGAAAACGCAATAAACGAGCTAGCCAAGCTGCCCGGCATCGGCAAAAAGACGGCCCTACGCCTGGTGCTTCACATGATTAAATGGTCGAACGAGGAGGTCGAGCAATTCGGAACCTCCTTTATCACCCTAAAGAACGAGGTAAAAAGGTGCAAGGTATGCCACAACATTTCGGATAACGAAACCTGCGACATTTGCTCGAATACATCGAGAGACAACGGAATAATCTGCGTCGTTGAGAACATTCGCGATGTGATGTCGATCGAGCACACGCATCAGTTCAACGGGCTATACCATGTTCTTGGAGGGCTTATTTCGCCAATGGATGGCATTGGTCCTGCCGATTTAACCATCTCCAGCCTAATTGAGCGCATTGGCTCAGGCGAAATCAAGGAGGTCATACTCGCCCTTAGCACCAACATGGAAGGCGAAACAACCAACTTTTACATCTACCGAAAAATAAAAGATTTCCCAATAAGCATATCTACTATTGCCAGGGGAGTTGGCTTTGGCGATGAGCTCGAATACACCGACGAGATAACGCTTGGCCGTTCCATTAAAAATAGAATGCCCTTCGAGAAAACCTTTGGCGATAACCATTAATCCTCAAATAGAAGTTAATGCTCGGCACAAATCTTAGCATGCTCTATCAATCATTAGTAGGAATCGCTATTTTAGCTATATTAGTCGAACCTTAGAGATAGAATTTCAGCCTACTAAAGGCAGCTATCATCTGATAATTAGAAGTAATAACACAGCAACTCCACTTAAAAACGGAAATATGAAACAGCTCCTAGCTACAATTTCGTTTTTCATATTCGTAGCAATAGCCGCATTTGGCCAACAGCCTACGGATATAAAAGCAATGCTAGAAATTGGGAATAAACAGCTAAACGCTAAGCAGTACACCGATGCGCTAAAATCCTTTTCGGGAATTCTTTCAACATCCCCAGCAAACGAAGATGCGCTTTCGGGAGTTGTTGTTGCCTATACACATCTCGACAGGCTTAAAGAAGTACAGGCTTTAGTTGACAATGCAATCAAGACAGATCCCAAAAATCCGAACCTGCTAGTCATAAGTGGCAAAGTGTGCGGATTACGATACCAATACGACTTGGCCATTAAAGAATTCGAAAAAGCGCTACCTCTGGCCTCCGATTCATTAAAATCGGCAATTTATAGCAACATCTCTTCGATGAGAAACCAACTTGACGATTTAGAGAATGCTAAAGCAGATGCACGAAAAGCGATCTCGCTAAACGATAAGAATGAAAGCGCCTATATAAACCTAGGCTATGCCCAATACCAGCTCAGGGAATACAGCGATGCCCTTGATAGCTACTCAATGGCAATTACCATAAACTCATCTAATCCGGAATCATACTTCAGTCGAGGAATGGCCTACCTTAAGGCAAAAGACAAGCGTAATGGATGCGCCGATTTTCAGCGAGCCTGCAAGTTGGGCAACAGAAATGGTTGCATACAGTATGGAGTAGAATGTGCTAAGTAGAATAAAATGTAACGCCTATAAATAAAAAAGGAGTGGGAAACCACTCCTTTTTATTTATAGAATCATTACTTACACCGTAATAGCACTCACCTATTCCATTATTACACTTTTAATGCAAATAAATAATTTTAAAAATAATTTATCAATCTTATTGCTTTTCAGATTACGTTTTTTAATATTGCGATTGATTTTAGTTATACAATAACACTTCAGCCATCTATCTCGTTTAAAAAGTAGAGTTCGATTGTTGAGGATCAAAATACAGCGATTATGGTAAACGAACTGGAAAGCTTCTTTTCTCACAATATTAAAGGAATGAAGCGTTCGGCGATAAGGGAAATTCTCAAGTTAACCCAACGCCCCGAAATCATATCTTTTGCGGGAGGGCTCCCCGATCCAACTCTATTCCCTACAACAGAGTTGGCAGAAGTAACTGCTGAAGTACTAAAAAATGAAGGTACCCTTGCCCTACAGTACGGCACAACCGAGGGCGACCCGCTCCTTCGTAAGCTACTCGTTGAGCGCTACCAAAAGCAAGGTGTCAACATTCAAGAGAAGAACTTAATTATTACAACGGCTTCTCAACAAGGGCTTGATCTCTCCGCAAAAATCTTCATCAACCCTAACGACACCGTAATTTGCGGGCTACCTTCGTACCTTGGAGCTTTAAGCGCCTTCGTTTCTTATGGAGCCAACATCGAAGGTGTTTCCCTCGACGAACATGGGATGCGCAGCGATTTGTTGGAAGCAAAAATATTGGAGTTGAGAGAAAAGGGAATCCATCCAAAGTTTATCTACACCATTCCCGATTTCCAAAACCCAACCGGCATTTCTATGCCCGAATGGCGTAGAATAGAAATTATTGCCATTGCCGAAAAGTACAACATCATTATTTTGGAAGACGCCCCCTACCGCGAGGTTCGATTTGCAGGCATTCCTCAAAAAACAATGCTGGAGCTTGATCGTTCAGGAAGAGTAATCCAACTAGGAACATTCTCGAAGGTATTCGTTCCTGGATTCCGTATTGGCTGGGTTGTCGCAAACGAAGAAATCATAGACAAGTTTGTAGTTGCCAAGCAAGCAACCGACCTCTGTACACCAGCCTTTGTTCAACGAATATCCGCCCGATTTATCGAGAAAGGATATCTAGACAAGAACATTGCTGTAGTTACCAGTGCTTACAAGCAAAAGCAAGAGCATTTCATCAAATGCCTACAGGAATATATGCCCAAGGATGTTACATGGACAACCCCTGACGGAGGGCTTTTCCTATTCCTAACCCTGCCCGAATACATCGATGCCTCCGAATTCTTCCAAACAGCCATAGAGCAAAAGGTAGCCTTCGTCCCGGGCACATCTTTCTACTGCAATGGAGAAGGGAAAAACACCATGCGCCTTAACTTCTCGTTTATGAACCTTGAAAAGAACGAAGAAGGAATCAAGCGACTAGCCAAGGCAATTGCCTTAGAAATAACAGCAAAAAAGACCACCCCGACTTTCTAAACCACATTTCTTCGGACATTTTATCACTATATAGACTACTACACGCAAATCGAAAGGGGGAGTTTCCAAAAAAGCTCCTCCTTTTAGTTTTGTCGATCAACAGCCACCTCAAAATCCCTTATGTTATGCATAATTGTTTATTTTTGGTGTGATTATCCACCCCAATAGTATTGTTGTATGATTAAGCTTGAGAATGAAATTGTAAAACTCCGTGCTCCCGAACTATCAGACGTTGATCTTCTTTATGCATGGGAAAATAACATGGAGATATGGCGAGTAAGCAACACCATATCCCCCTTCTCAAAGCACGCGCTCATTAAGTACATAGAAAACTACAAACTCGATATTTTTCAGACCAAACAGCTACGCCTGATGGTTGAAGCAAAAGACCAATCATCGTTAATGAACTACCCTGTCGGAATTATCGATCTATTTGACTATGATCCATTTCACCAACGAGCCGGCGTAGGAATTCTGATCCATAATACCGAACATCGAGGTAGAGGCTATGCTACCGAAGCATTAAAACTACTAACCGCATATGCGTTTGAATACCTGCACCTGCACCAACTCTACTGCAATATTGCAAGCAACAACGAACCCAGCCTGAAACTTTTCACAAATCAGGATTTTGAAATTGTAGGACTAAAAAAAGACTGGATCAGAACCAAAAATGGTTGGCTAGGAGAATATACACTTCAAAGGATCAACCCTCTAGCGTTGATTTCAAAATGCTAAAGCATTTCAAAGGGAGGGATATCCTGCAAGAAGGTGTAGGTTCCCTTTTCTTTATCTATTTGGCAGCAGTAATGCGCTAAGCCATTGGTAACAACCAAATAACGAACATTTAGCACCATATTGTAACGGGCAAGTTGGTCAAAAACCTTCTGATCAATTTTTACATTACTCGCTTTACATTCTACCGCCAAAGAAGGTTGCCCCATACGGTCGAATACAACAATATCGCTTCGTTTAGAAAGCCCATTATATTTCAGAGAAACCTCTACCCCTATAAGCATAGCAGGAACGTGACGTTCATTCATCAAGAATTGTACGAAATGCTGCCGTACCCACTCTTCTGGAGTCAGTGCCACAAAACGCTTACGAACAGGATCAAATATTTCCTTCTTTACGCCGTTGCGCCGAACTTTAATGTCGCAAGTTGGCAAATTTAACACGTCCATGGTATTCCTTTCTTCTTTCGTGCAAGATAAATCAGACTTATTAGTTTGTCAATGTTTATTAACAAAAAACTATTTGTATTTTAACGTGCTAAATAGGTCTATATAGACCTCATATTTGTTGTTTGAAACTTAAACACATAATACTACAACAATGATTAGCAAACATGAAATTGTAAGCGACTGGCTTGAACGCTATACGGGACAAAAAAATGAAGACTTTGGGAAGTACATTCTTCTTACCAACTTTAATCGATATGTACGCATTTTTTGCGAGATAATGAACACACAAATCATTGATCCATCTGCAAATATGCTCACAGCAACTGCCGAAGGTATAACCATCATCAACTTTGGTATGGGAAGCCCAAATGCTGCACTAATAATGGATCTGCTGAGCGCCATTCATCCTCAGGCCGTACTTTTTCTGGGCAAATGCGGAGGTCTAAAGAAAAAAAACGAACTAGGAGACCTCATTCTTCCTATTGCAGCCATCCGCAACGATGGAACCTCTGATTCGTATATGCCTCCAGAAATACCGGCACTCCCCGCATTCAATCTCCAACGATCGGTATCGTCAGTCATCCGCAATCATCAAAAAGATTACTGGACAGGAACCGTGTATACAACCAACCGAAGAGTATGGGAGCACGACGAAGAATTTAAGGATTACCTTGCAAAAACACGTGCTATGGCAATAGATATGGAAACAGCTACTATCTTTACCGTAGGATTTGCTAACGAGATTTCCACAGGTGCGCTACTCTTAGTTTCTGATCAGCCAATGATTTCGAGTGGGGTAAAAACAAAGCAAAGCGACCGATTGGTTACAGAGAAATTTGTGAACGAACATGTAATAATTGGAATCGAATCGCTAAGGGAATTAATTGTTGGAGGCAAATCAGTAAAGCACTTAAGATTCTAAAATGGCAAAGAAACCAAAGGCAAAAGATATCATTGCTGACTACCAGCGTATCTTATCAGACATAAAAAATCGCAAGTTTAAGCCTATATACCTACTTATGGGCGACGAACCCTTGTTCATTGATAAGATTTCCAACGCACTAGCAAACGATGTACTATCAGAGTCTGAAAAAGCATTTAATCTTACGTTGCTATACGGCAAAGATACCAAAGTAGATTCAGCCATTACTGCCTGTCGCCGCTTCCCTATGATGTCTGATTATCAGGTTATCATCATCCGCGAGGCGCAAGACTTGGCAAACATCAACCAAATGGAGGTTTACTTTAAGTCTCCCCTAAAATCTACCATTTTGGTTATCTGCATGAAAGGAAAAACAATGGATAAACGTTCCATTGCCTACAAAGAAGCAGCAAAGCATGCCGAAGTTTTTGAAACATACACGTTTTACGACAACGAGATACCTGAATGGATTAACCTTGAGGCCAAATCGAAAGGAATTACCATAAACGAGAAGGCAGCTATTCTACTAACCGATTTTTTAGGAAATGACCTTAGTAAAATCAGCCATGAAATCGAAAAGCTAAAAACCGTACTCCCTCCCGATCGAAAGCAAATTACAGTTGACGACATTGAGAGGAATGTCGGCATCAGCAAGGACTACAACGTATTTGAACTCTGCAATGCTATCGGGAAACGCGATTTTGCCAAATCGTATAAGATAGCCGATTACTTTGCCAAATCGCCCAAAGATCATCCTTTTGTAGTTACCGTAGGTCAGCTTTACACCTACTTTGCAAAAGTACTGAAGCTGCAAATGCTCGTATTCAACAGCAAAAAGCAAAGCGGGAAAGTCCCATCGGAAGCCGAAAAACTTTCGACAACAGGTATAAATTCATCCTTTATATTAAGGGATTACGAAGATACCGCAAAACGTTACACCCCAGGACAATCCGTAAAAGCCATTGAGTATCTCCGTGAATATGACCTTAAAAGCAAAGGAATCGGCAATGTAACACTTGGCGACGATGACCTTCTTAAGGAACTCATTTTTAAAATAATGCACTAATCAATCAGCCATGATTACCCTAATTGTAATAGCCATAACCTGTGCAATATCCATAATTGCCTTCAACAACGGTCAACTATTCGAAAAGCTACTGCTTTCCCCCTATAAAGTAATGCACAAAAAGGAATACTATCGTATTCTTAGTCACGGTTTTTTGCATGCCGATTGGGTACATCTTTTGGTTAACATGTTCGTACTTTGGTCTTTTGGAATGGGGCTACAAGGATGGTTCAACCAATTGTTATACAATGGATATATAGCATCACCCACTCAACATTTTCTAACAATTTATATTGGTGGGATCATTATTTCCTCTCTAAGTTCCATTGTTAAGAATAGGAACAACTACTACTATTCGTCGGTAGGTGCATCTGGAGCCGTTTCAGCAATAGTATTTGCCACCATATTTTTTGAACCATGGCAATCGCTTTACCTTTTTGCAATTATCCCCATCCCAGGAATCATATTTGGAGCAGCCTACTTACTATATTCCAACTATATGAGCAAGAAAGGTGGCGATAACATAAATCACGATGCACACTTCTACGGAGCCGTATTCGGCTTTATTTATCCAATTCTTATAGACCCAAGTTTGGTATTGCACTTCATAAACCAGCTAATATCATTCAACAAGTAACAAAAAAGAGGAAATGGATCACTACCTATGCTTTAACGGAGAATTCATTAAAGAACAAGAATTTTCGATACCAGGAAATAACCGAGCTTTTTATTTCGGAGATTCTCTATTTGAAAGCATGCACGCATATTCAACATTTATACCTCTTTTCAAACTTCACTTCGACAGGCTTCTTCAAGGGATGGAGGTTTTAGGCTATGAGCAGCCTACCACATTCACATCAAGTTCTGTTGCAGCAATAATAACACGCCTCCTCAACAGAAACAAGCAGTTTAAAAGCACAAGAGTAAGGCTAACGGTATTCCGAAATTCTGGAGGGCTATACCTTCCCACAAACAATTCGGCAAGCTATCTCATTCAAACATCTACACTCGATTTCGACAAGCTAGCGCATAAGCAATCCAGCATGATTGTTGATATTTTTCCGAACCAGATAAAATGCGCAGGAGAGCTATCGCCTTTTAAAACAGGCAATGCGCTCTTATATGTAATGGCGGCTCGCTACGCAAAACTCAACAGGCTTCACGACAGCATTATAATCAATCAACACGGCCGATTCGTAGAACTATCCTCATCAAATATTTTTGGAATAAAAGAGAATACGCTAATAACGCCACCTTTACAAGAAGGGTGCGTTGCAGGCATTATGAGAAATTTCATCATTCACCAACTTGCCCCGAAAACAGGATACAACGTTGAATTAAAACCAATTACCCAAAAAGATTTTGTAGATTTTGAGGAAGCTTTTGCGACCAATGCCGTCTCTGGAATACGAAACATTGTAGGTATTGGCACTAAACGTTTTTACAGCACAAAGTATAGAGGCTTACAGCAACAACTAGAAAAATTAATGTTTTAAAACAGAATAAGCCCCATAAATAGCTAATTTAAAATAGGATCCACAGGAAAATTTAGCCATTCCCTAAATTTTCCGCCTAAACTTTCGAGGCAGAGATTCCACATATCTTCGGGAGGTAAATTAAATATTCTCTCGGGTTTAAGATTAGTAACCACCCACGATTTTGCCTTAATTTCAGCATTAAGCTGATTGGCCATCCATCCAGAATAGCCTATAAAAAACTTCACCGTTTGAGGATCAAGACTATGGCTTTCTGCCAAAGTCCTTAAATAGTCAAAGTCACCTCCCCAAAATAGGTTTTCGCTTACCTGTATAGTTCCAGGAACTTCAAGTCCTATTGAATGGATAACATGAAGAGTATTAAGGTCAACAGGACCTCCCGTAAAAAGAGGTATCAGCACATTATCAAATCCACTAACGATGTCTGCAAGATTCTTGTTAAGCGGTCTATTCAGAATCAAACCAAATGATCCTTTTTCGTTATGCTCAGTTATAAGCACAACCGTTCGGCTGAAGTTGCTATCATTAAGAAAAGGTTCAGATATGAGCACGTTTCCTGCCTTTACATCCTTATTCTTAAACTCAGCGCCCAAAAAGTTGTAGCTATTACTAGTCATAATTACATCATTATCTACCCCTAAGATAACCAATTATTGGTCTAAAAAAAAGTTCAAACAGGCAACAACACCCATTAAAGCACAAACATTTAACTCACAAACACTTGACAATAAAACACAATCGAAATTATAAGTTAGAACTAGACATTGGCATTTCAACCAGTAAAAATTTAGAATCCTGATTTGCACGAATGTCTACCAATTCTCTCTCTATCAAGCCCATACCATCACGTCTCAACATCTCTTGCTTTTCAACATTAGCGCTCCCTTCAATAAGAAATAGGAACACACCATTCTTATGGGGTTTATTCAGCTTATAAACTACAGAATTGTTCGACGACAAATCCAGCAGGTAAAGCCAGGCGTCTTGATTGATCCATGTATTAAACTTTTTCCTATCAGGCCCTACTATTTGCTGAAAACAGTTCATTCGTTGAGATGGATCAAACTCCTGAATCCCATATCGAGGCTCTAAATCATTCGCACGTGGATAAATCCAAAGCTGTAAAATATTGACAAGTTCTTTGGAACTATAATTATACTCGCTATGAAAAATTCCAGTTCCAGCGCTCATTACCTGAACTTCATTCGCACGAATAATTTGCGTATGCCCTAAATTATCTCGATGCTCAAGTTGTCCCAATAACGGTATAGTAATTATCTCCATATTGAGATGAGAGTGCATACCAAACCCCATCGATGGTTGTATATAATCATCATTTAGGACACGGAGAGTTCCAAAACCCATCCTTTGGGGATTGTAGTAGTTGGCAAAACTAAACGAGTGATAAGTATCGAGCCATCCCTGATTGGCATGACCTCGATCTCCTGCTGGAAAGTAAAAAAGATTGGCCATTGGCTTTTTTATTTTTAAAACAGCCCATGACCTTATTAGTTTACAAGACTATTAACAAGCAATACTAAAATTTAGATCCAAGACCAACCTCTACGGCCACTTTTTCGAGGGCATTCTTATCGTACTTAAAATATGAAGTTGTAATAACAACGGTAGCACCAACCTTAGGCGACAGAATGAAAAGCGAAGAAGAAGAAGTCCCATTCACATAAACCAGTTTTGCACCCTTAAATTCGTATGGAGCAGCACCATCGTATCCTTTTGCCTCTTTGTAGATCTCGAATCTTGCAGATGGCAGCATTTTAACGCCTACCATCTTATTAAGCTGCATAAAAGATGCGGTATATCCATCATTTTCCTGATCGGACTCAACAAAATTGAATCCACTTACTACCGAATGCTTCATCCACGACTTAAAAGTATCGTAACTTACACTCATCCCATCCTGAGCATAAAGAGCAATCGTAGATGCGATTAGAATCCCCCAAAAAGCCACTAATTTTTTCATAGCTAAATAAATGATAAACAGCAGGCAATTTAGGCATCAATTTCCTTTAAACAAAACTTTTATCATCTGTCATCAACTCCTGCTGACAAAGTCTGCGAAACAAAAAATATGCCGTTTTGCTATTTTGAACAATCGATCTCTCAGATGAATCATATAAAAAGAAGTTCAAGCGTTTGCCTTAACTCTATCGCAGACAACCCTGATTTAATCTCGCCATGCTCGGCAACTGAAATCCTACCCGTTTCTTCCGATACTATTATAACCACAGAGTCGGTATGCTCTGTAATCCCCATTGCGGCTCTATGCCTCATCCCAAAATGAGCAGGAACTTCGAGTTTTTCGGTTGTTGGAAGAACGCAACGTGCAGCAACAATACGTCCATTTACAATTATCATTGCTCCATCGTGCATTGGCGTATTCTTAAAGAAAATGGTCTCTATCAGACGACTATCTATAGTTGCATCAATGTAGTCGCCTGTATCCACATAAAGCTGCAGGCTAGAGCGACGACCTAGCACTATAAGAGCTCCTGTTTTGGCATCAGCCATATTGCGACATGCTCTAACTAAAGCATCAATCCCAACAAGTAGGGCTTTATTCCCAGTTTTGGATGAAAAAAAACGATCTATTGAGAAATTCTTATTGGAAAGATACCTAGTTCCAATATAAAGAAGAAACTTCCTGACCTCCTGCTGAAACACAATAATTAAAGCAAGCGCACCAACCCCTATTATTTGGCCTAAAATGGTGCTTAGCATTTCCATGTTTAAAGCTCTAACTACCAGCCATATAACGTAAAGTAAAAATATCCCAATAAAGATATTTATTGCAGCCGTCCCCCGTATCATCATATATATTTGATAAAAGAGAAGGGCTACCAGGAAGATGTCAAAAACATCTACCAGGGTAATATGAATGAAACTGAACATGAAAACCTAGGCTATATTTGATGAGTTTACCTTTTCGACTAATGATATTGCTTCAACTGCAGGTTTCACATCATGCACCCTGAGTATTGATGCTCCTCTTAGAAGAGCAACCGTATTAAGTACTGATGTTCCATTAAGCGACTCTTCCGAATCTACTCCTAAATATCTATATATCATAGACTTGCGAGAAAAACCTACAAGTATTGGAAGCCCAAAAATTTTGAAATCATCGAGCATGCTTAATATTTGGTAATTATGATCTACGGTTTTACCAAAACCAAAACCGGGATCAATAATAACTTCTTCTACACCCAAAAGCCTCAGTTGCTGCAATTTTTTAGAGAAGTAAAGAAATATTTCGTTTCTGATGTCGTGATAGCTTGGATTTTGCTGCATATCAGTAGGTGTCCCTTTCATATGCATAGCAATGTAAGGCACTTTTAGTTGGGCCACTGTCTTAAACATCTTTTCGTCCATTTCGCCCGCCGAAATATCATTCACAATAATAGCACCACAATTGCGAACAACAGCACTTACAACATCCGAACGAAAGGTGTCTACAGAAACAGGCAGCAATGGAAATTTCTTTTTCACCAGGCATACAGCATCGCAAACCCTGCGAATTTCCTCTTTAACAGGAACTTCGGGAGCATTAGGACGTGACGAATATCCACCTATATCAATTATTGCACCTCCTTGAGAAATAATCTCTTCAGTTCTTGCAAGTATTGCATCACTTCCGCTTAGCCTACTGGGAGCATAAAACGAATCCGGAGTAACATTTGCAATCCCCATAACCACTGGCGTGCTGAGATTTATCAGGTTACCCTCCAAACAAATGGTTCTCTTTTGCGCTAAAAAGCTTATTCCCTTCTCCATTTTTTATAAATTGCATTGCTTTAAAAGCAAATTTACTAACAATAGTTGGTAAGCTCAACTAAAATTGACAATTGTAAATTACGTAATAAAAAAACGAATGAGTTTCATAGTCCTTGAAGGCCTAGACGGAGCAGGTAAGTCCACACAAGTCAAAATGTTACAGGAACATTTTGAGAAGCAAGGGAAACGGACCCAATTCCTCCATTTCCCAAGAACAGACAACAGTATTTTTGGGGATCTAATCGCAAAATTTTTACGTGGCGACTTAGGTGCAGTAGATTCTGTAGACCCTTACCTGGTAGCGCTCATATATGCTTGCGACCGAAATGATGCAAAAAACGCCATCAAGGAATGGCTCGATGACGAAATTGTTGTTATCGCCGATAGATATGTATCTTCGAACATTGCATTCCAATGCGCAAAGATTGAAAACATAGAGCAACGGAAGGCTCTAAGAGATTGGATCATCAACCTCGAATTTGAATATTACCAGCTTCCCAAGCCTAGCATCAACCTTTTTCTTGATGTTCCTTTTAGCTTCACAAAAAAGAAGCTTACGGAACAACGCGACGGCGACGACAGAGATTACCTTCAAGGGAAAAGCGACATACATGAAAATGACTTAACCTTGCAGGAACGGGTACGAGAGGTGTATCTTTGGCAATGTGAAGTAGATAGCAGCATAGCCAGAATAGAATGTGAATCGGAATCAAGACAAATGCTATCGCCAGAGGCCATTAACAGAAAAGTAATTGAAGTTGTCAACAATCATATTTAAGCTATGTACGCCATTAACCACATTTGTAGGCTACTCCTTGGAGCTCTCTTTATCTTTTCGGGATTTGTAAAATCAATAGACCCACTAGGTACCAGCTATAAGCTGTTCGATTACTTTAAAGCAGGAGGAGCTGCTATACCTGAAAATATAGCAATTATCCTTGCGGTTGCCCTATGCGCAGCCGAACTCTTTATTGGGCTAGCGCTTTTCCTTAATATTAAAGTAAAATTTGTTTCGTGGCTATCGCTTGCATTTATGGTATTCTTCACCATAATAACGCTTGTATTAGCACTTACCGACAAAGTAGCTGATTGCGGTTGCTTTGGAGATGCTTTTAAGTTAACTAATTGGCAAACATTCTATAAGAACTTGGTGATTTTGCCTTTTGCCATACTGGTATTTTGGCAACGGAAAAGGTATAAAGAAGAAGTTTCCATTCTTACTTCTTGGGTTGCCTTCTCACTAATTCTTATAGCCCCAGTACTGTTGAATCTCTATAGTTTACGACACCTTCCGCTTATCAACTACCGTCCATATAAAATAGGCCAAAATATTTGGTCGGGAATGCAAACCCCACCTAATGCACCCGCTGACGTGTACGACATTAAGCTCGTTTACCAGAAAAATGGGGTTAAAAAAGAGTTTACCGAACAAAACTATCCTTGGCAAGATACTACATGGACGTTTGTTGAACAAAAAACTACATTAGTAAAAAAGGGATACGTCACTCCTATTCACGATTTTTCAATTCTCGCCCCTACCGATGGGGATATTACTGAAAGGATTCTAAAAAAGCGAGGTATTGTATTCCTACTAATAGCACCAAATCTAGCCGATGCCAATATTGAGAATGCTAAGAAAGCAAACGAGATATACAGCATATGCAATAGCAGGAATATTCCTTTTATTTGTTTAAGTTCATCTACAGGAAAACAAGTGGAGTTATTTAAATCTAAGACTGGGGCCCTATATCCTATTTATGCAACCGACGAAACAACTTTAAAAACAGCAATGCGCTCTAACCTTGGGCTAATAATGCTTCAAGATGGAACAATAACTGGCATTTGGAGCGGCTACGATATTCCAGCCCCTGAGTTCTTTAAAGGCAACATTTCAGGGAAACAACTTTTAGCACTAGAAAATACTAAAAGTGAGTTGCTCGTAAGCGTTCTTATTGGAGCAATACTTTTATTTGGATTTTCATTGCTACTGTTAAGAAGAAGCTAGATGAAATTGGATTTTCTAATACAAAAGCCCCTTAAGCAGATGCTAAGGGGCCTTTGTATAAAAAACATTCATTTACTTCGTTACATTCATATTGTAAAAACGTTCAGCATCAAGAGCTGCAACACATCCTGAACCAGCAGCAGTAATTGCCTGACGGTAATGCGGATCCTTAACATCTCCTGCCGCAAAAACGCCTGGGATATTTGTCTTCGATGTTCCTCCTTCTGTCTTAATATAGCCTACCTCATCTAAATCTAACTGTCCGCCAAGGAAAGCCGTATTAGGCTGGTGACCAATAGCAACAAAGAATCCGGTAATATCAATTTTCGTTTCCTCTCCCTTGTCGCTTACCAAGAGGGCACCATTTACACCGGACATATCACCAAGTATTTCCTTCGTTTGATGTCCCCAAAGTACTTCTATATTAGCCGTATTGAAAACCTTTTCCTGCATAGCCTTCGATGCCCTAAGTTCATGCCTACGTACAATGAGGTAAACTTTACGACAAATAGTTGCCAGGTAGGTTGCCTCTTCAGCAGCGGTATCACCACCTCCCACCACAGCAACATCTTGACCACGATAGAAGAATCCGTCACAGGTTGCACAAGCAGAAACGCCTTGACCACGGAACTTTTGCTCCGAATTCAGTCCCAAATATTTTGCAGTAGCACCAGTAGCAATAATTAGCGTATCAGCATCAACAACCTTCGACTCATCTATTGTCACCTTAAATGGTCGTTGAGACAAATCAGCAGAAGTTGCATAACCAAAACGAATATCAGCATCAAAACGAAGTGCTTGATTTCGTAGATCCTCCATTAGCTTTGGACCAGTTATTCCTTGAGGGTATCCAGGAAAGTTGTCAACTTCGGTAGTGGTAGTTAACTGGCCACCTGGTTCCATTCCTTCGTATACCACAGGCGACATATTTGCCCTTGCGGCGTAAATAGCAGCCGTGTATCCTGCAGGCCCACTTCCTAATATTAAGCATTTAACATGCTCATTCTTTACATTGTCCATCTTCAATATGAGATTTTGCTTTTCACAAATATAGACTTTCCCTCCCATTTGCCCAATCCACAAGCAATGATATGGAACAGCCTTATAATTGGCATGAATCAAAAAATGATTTTTTTACAAGCCTTATACTTGCAAGCGCGTATAAAATTACTACCTTTGCATCCGCAAAAGCACGGGGTGTAGCTCAGTTGGTTAGAGTTCTCGTCTGGGGGGCGAGAGGTCGGACGTTCGAGTCGTCTCACCCCGACAACTGAAAGTAGGCCGTTTACATTTTCAATGTAAACGGCTTTTGTTTTTAAACACCCGCAAAAATCACAGCGCTAGCCGCTTTAACTTTTCTAATATCATAGTTATAGTCTCTAATCAAATGAGATCAACCTACCTCCCCAAATAATACTACTATTTTTTGTTAATCCAGAACAACACATCTTGTATGTAAATATATTTGCAAACCATACGGTCGGTATTTTTTTTATTTCATAGCAAATGAAAGACACAAAAGAGTTTATACTGCAAGCTGCATACAACATGTTCTTGTATAGCAACTATGAAACGGTTACGTTTAGCGCATTAAGCAAGTCTACAGGGCTAACTAAAGGCGCTATTTACCACCATTTTTCCAGCAAAGAAGAACTATTCAAAGCCGTTGTAGACAAATACTTAATTGAAAGCAGAAGTGATGATGACTTCACAGATATGAGTTTAAGCGAACTTGTTGAGTATACAGTAAAAAAAGTAAAAAAGGATGTTAGCAATGCATTAGCCACACATCCTAATACCCTTCCATTACAGATCATAACGTTCAGCATAGAAGCCTATCGGCATTACCCTGGGTATGCCCAAAAAGGCTGGGCTTCATTCCAAAAAGAAAAGAATAAATGGAAGAAGGTTCTTGATAAGTCCATTAAAAACGGTGAAATACGATCTAATGTAGACACAGACATCATGACTGAAAACTTCATGACAATAGGGATGGGCATTGTTTCCAACATGATGCTGAGCGAATCCGTTGAATACGCCTTAGATATGTTCGAAAAGCAGATAAATGAGTTGTACAAGGCTATAAAAAAGTAAAGCCTTTTTTAGAAATAAAAACATACCAACCGTCCGGTTTAAAACAAGTTTAACAATATGCGCATGAAAGAAAAGTTACTAGTCCCCTTATTGCTGTCCTTTTCAGTTTTCATCAGTCAGCAGGCAAGCGGTCAAACAGAACTTAAAAATTTAATTGGTTATGCACTTGAACATAGCCATGATGTAAAAAAGGCTGAATACCAACTTCAGGAGTCCTCTTATATGGTAAAGGAGGCAAGAGGCCATGGTTTACCTCAAGTTGAAGGCTCTGCCAGCAGCAGCAAAATGATGTTTAAGAATATCGAAATACCTGCATCTGCCTACTCAATGATACCTGCAGAATATTCGCCAATTCTAGATAAACTTAGTAGCATCGACAAGTTCTACTCAACATCGGCAGCAGTTCAAGTAACCCAACTGATTTACAGTCAGTCGTATTGGATTGGACTTAATGCAGCAAAAAAAACGAGAGAATTATACTCCATTTTAAAGACAAAAAGCGAAGAAGAGATCATTGCCGAAGTTGCAGATGGTTACTACCAAGCAGGATCGCTGATATTACAGGTGCAAACCATTAACAAGTCCATTAAAAACCTTAAGGAAATATTTAGAATCGCAGACCTCAACTATAAGAACGACTTCATTAAGGAGTCTGATGTTAACCGATTAAAGGTGACCATTACCAACCTTGAAACAACTCAAAAGACGCTTCAAAATGGGATTTACATTCAAATGAACTACCTAAAAGCGTTGGCTGGCATTCCAAGCGACTCCACAATAAGCATTGATGCAGAATCCCTTGTTAATAATTTTGACATAAGAACATCTAAAGCCAACTTTAAGATTGAAGACGTTCCCTCTTACCAAGCCCTAACCAAGCAGGCTGAGGTATACGAACAACAAACAAAGCTTTCTAAAGCCGAATACTACCCAACACTAGCCGCATTTGGGAAATACTCATTTACATCTGGAGGCACCAGCTTCAACCTCGATTCTTGGAACAAAATGTCAACTATAGGCCTGAATCTATCTATTCCTATTTTCAAATCAGGCGTTACGCGATCGAAGGTCAGACGTTCACAGCTGCAACATTTTCAGATAAATGAAGATATTGCCAAAAGCAAAGAGCTGCTAAAGATTGCATTCGACAATGCACAATCTGCCTACCAAACAGCTCAAGAGCAGCTCATAGTTCAAAAAGATAATAGAGAACTAGCCCAAAAGGTTTACCAGCAAACTTTATTGCAGTACCAAGAAGGGATGGCATCTATGGCCGACTTGCTAAACGTTAATTCCGATTTCTTGCAGGCAGATAATTCGTATAATCAGCAAGTTCTTAAGTGTAAAACATCAGAGATCCAAATGCTAAAAGCCTCTGGAAATCTAAAAAGACTTGTAAGTCAAAAACAATAAAAACATACAACACTTTGTTATGAAAAACCGCAGAAAGCTCTTAATCACAACTATCGTTTTTCTTGCAGCCTCGCTATTCGTTGTTTTCAAGCTTAAAAGCAATAAGCAAGAAATGCAGGACAACATTGCCTACTCCCAACGTAAAGTAGATAAAATCCCAGTAATTGTAGAGACTGCCACTGATGGAGTACTATCCGAAAACGTAGTTGCCACAGGTACCCTGGAGCCTTCCGAATCGTTAACGCTGGTGTCTGAAACCCAAGGTAAAATCGTAAAAATATACAAGCAAAAAGGCGATAGAGTATCCCAAGGCGATGCTATTGTCAAGGTTGATGACGAGGTTATTTCAGCAAATGTTCTTACAGCAGAAGCAAACTACATGCAGTATCAGAAAGATGTTGAGAGGCTTACCCGCTTGGCCAACGAGAATGCTGTTACCAAGCGTGACCTGGAGCAAGCAACCATTGGCATGAAGAAAGCTAAAGCCGACCTCATTACTGCAAAAAAAGCATTAAGCAACACCAGCATCAAATCGCCAATCAATGGATTCATAAACAACAGTAGTCTTACCGTCGGTCAATTCTTGGCGGGGGGCTCCCCGGTTTGCGAAATTGTAAACAATAGCGTGCTCAATCTTAACGTTAAGATTTCAGAAGCTGAAGTTTACAAAATTAAAGAAGGTCAGATTGTTGGTGTTCGTCTTTCAGTATTTCCAGAGAAAAAGTTCAGTGGTCGCATAACCGCCATTGCCGAAAAAGCCGATGCCTCAATGAAATTTAACGTAGAAATTACGCTTTTGAACAATAGCAAAACGCACTTACGTAGCGGATTGTATGCAGAAGTAGACTTCCCTGTTAAGAATCAAAGCAAGGTAATCATCCCCAAAGCCAGCATTGTAGGAAGCATGGAAAGCCCTGTTGTTTTTATTGCACAAAACGGGAAAGCAATCAAGCGCACTTTAATTATCGGACAAAGCAACGATAAGCAGGTTGAGGTCCTTAGCGGACTTTCTGCAAACGAGCAAGTTATTGTAAGTGGGCAACTCAATCTGAAAGATGGAGATGATATCAACATCGTTAAATAACAGGAAATAACAAAGAGTAAAACGATGAATATAACAGAATTATCGGTAAAACGCTTGACGATACCTATCGTTATCTTTACCATTCTGGCACTGGCAGGCCTATTTGGCTACACCATGCTGAACAAGGAACTATTTCCCAGCATGGATATCCCTGTTAATGCTGTGATGACCGTTTACCCTGGAGCAGCTCCATCGGAAGTTGAAAACTCGGTAACCAAAAAAGTTGAAGATGCCGTATCAGCAATCGAAGGTATCGATAAAATCAAATCCTACTCGTTCGAAAGCGTTTCGATGGTGTTGATTGAGTATAAAGATGGTGTTAATGCCGATCTGTCGCTGCAGGAATGCGAACGAAAGGTTAACGCCATCAAGAACGATCTACCAGAGAATAGCGAAGAGCCTGAGTTCATGAAATTCGACCTCAACATGTTCCCGATTATGAGTATTGCCTCAAAATCGAACATCCCAGATAAAGAGTTTTACGACCTTGTAGACAAAGAAATTAAGCCAAGGCTTCAGCAAATTAAAGGTGTCGCTCAGGTTGACATCATAGGCGGTAACCAACGAGAAATTGAGGTAAAGGCAAATGTTCAGAAACTTGAGCAATATGGAATTTCTCTTTTACAGATTAAACAAACCATTGAAACTGCCAATGTCGACTTTCCAACGGGGAAAGTTAAAGATGAAAATAACAAGCTAATTGTAAGGCTTGCCGGCAAATTTACCAATCTCGACCAAATCCGCAATCTTGTAATTAAAACCACCCCTACAGGATCGGTAGTTAAGATTAGCGATGTAGCCAATGTGGTAGATGGCATAAAAAAGGCCACAAAAAACACCCGTATTAACGGGCAGCCAGCTCTTGGCCTCAGCATTCAAAAACAACCTGATGGCAATGCTGTAAATATCAGCAAGGAAGTTAAGGAAGAGTTGACCAAATTTGAGAATGAGTACAGCGCAAAAGGATTGAAGTTCATTATAGCCAGCGACACCTCAGACTTTACCAAAGAGGCTGTAGACGGAGTAATGTTCGATCTCTTATTCGCTATTATTCTAGTGTCAGTTACCATGCTGCTCTTTTTGCATACATTCCGTAACCTGATATTTATATTCATATCAATTCCAACATCAATCATCTCCACATTCATATTTTTCCATCTGTTCGGATTCTCTCTTAACCTGCTAACACTACTAGCCCTATCGATTGTTGTAGGGGCCATTGTAGACGATGCTATTGTTATCCTCGAGAACATTTACCGACACCTAGAGATGGGGAAAACTCGATGGAGAGCATCGCTTGATGCCGCAAAAGAATTGGGACTTACCGTAACATCAATAACCATCGTTCTCATAGCGGTATTCTTACCTATAGGGCTTACAGGAGGTGTTACAGGACAACTGCTGCGCTCATTCTCGCTCGTTATTGTTATCTCCATACTGCTTAGTCTTTTAGTTTCATTTACGTTGGTTCCTCTTCTCACCTCTCGTTTTGGGAAGCTTAAGGAATTTAACCGGGCCAAAATATTCGATAGATTTTTGCTTTCGTTCGAGCGCTTGATTGAAAAAGCCAAAGATCTTATCATTTCTGCAACACAATGGTCATTAAAGCACAAGATCGCTATCATTGGAATTGCAACTGCAATGCTTTTCGGCTCGTTTGCACTTGTTTCAAAGGGTTTTATCCAAACCGAATTTATGGATACCGGCGATCAAGGCGAGTTTATCATGGCAATGGAGCTAGACCGTAGCTCTACCCTTGAACAAACTAACAATACTTGTCTTGTTATTGAAAAAAAGATGCTTGAGCATCCTGAGATTAAGCACATATACACCAAAGTTGGATCCAAGGGAGGTAGCATCTCTATTCTCGAAACTCCATACTGCGCAGAGTTTATCGTCAAAATGGTTCCCAAAGACAAGCGAAAACTATCCGCAAAACTATTCGCTAAAAAGCTACAAAACGAGTTGAACAGCACCTTCCCTGGCCCTAAATTTAAGGTAGAGGAGATTTCTATGATGGGGAATACCGCTACTCCAATAGAGATCTACGTGCAAGGTAGCAACTTCGACAAAGTAAAGGAGTACAGCGAGGTTGTAACCAAGGAACTCCGTTCCATACAAGGCACAAGCGATGTGGAGTCTTCTATTGAAAACGGAGATAAAGAGGTAGTGGTAAAATTCGATCGTGAAAAACTTGCAAGGCTAGGACTTACCATTGGAGAAATAGGGGCACAAATGTACATGTCGTACGAGGGCAACCGCGATTTAAAATATCGCGATGGGAATAACGAGTACGACCTACTAATTGCACTAGACGAATTTGACCGCAAAAGCAAAAGCGACGTAGAAAACATCTCTTTTGTAAACCGATCGGGGCAACTGGTGAAGTTGTCCCAAGTTGCAGACATCTGCGAAAGCGAAAGTCCTTCGACATTAAACCGATATAATAGAATGCCATCGGTTAGAATTTCTGGCAACCTAATCGGGAAAACAATCGGTACTGTAGGTGAAGAAATTAAGGCAAAATTGGCAAAAACCAACATGCCAGCCGGTGTCAACGTAATTTATGCCGGAGATATGGAGCGACAGGGCGAATCGTTTGCCAGCTTGCTTATTGCTCTTGCTGCCTCCATAATATTTATGTATCTTATCATGGTTGCTCTTTACGACAGCTTCGTTTATCCAATGGTAGTGATGCTATCGTTACCGCTTTCAATTATTGGAGCGCTACTAGCACTAGCCTTAGCAGGTAAAAGCTTAAGCCTATTCTCAATCATGGGTATCATTATGCTTATGGGACTTGTGGCTAAGAATGCGATTCTGGTGGTTGACTTTGCCAATGGATTACAGGAAAAAGGAGAAAATCCTGTAAAGGCAGTTCTTGACGCTACTGCAGTCCGCTTCCGCCCTATTCTTATGACCAACCTTGCCCTAATCGTAGGCTTGCTACCTATTGCCCTAGCAGCGGGCGCTGGTGCCGAATGGAAAAGTGGACTTGGATGGGTGCTTGTAGGAGGTCTTTCTAGTTCGATGATTCTCTCATACATTATTGTTCCTGTGCTTTACGTTATCCTCGATAAAATGGTAAAAAAGAGCAAAAAGTCTAATGATCTTATTCCTACGGAAATCGTATCAAAAGGACAATTCGAAGAGGTAAAAAACTAATGGAATTATAGACTAACTTTACGACCTTAAAGGTCTTTCAAAGCTAATTGACGGCTCCGTATTATGCGCTTCGGGCAAGCTATGCAAACCATGAAAGGGACAATATGGAGCCTCAACTAGCTAAAAGATAATGTTGATAGCAACCGTGTGGTTGTTCCTATTTGTTGACACCAAAAATACTCTTAACATGAAATCTAGAAGACTGCACTATATATCAAGAATTACAAACCTATTAATAGAAACAAACAACCCCAAAATGAAGGTTGACGAAATTGCAACCAGATTAGGTATAACAAAAAAAACCATCTACAACTACTTCGATAGCAAGCAGCAGCTATTCGAATGCGTGCTAGACTCCTATCTCAAAAGTAAGATAGAGGAAACAAAAGAGAACCTAAACCATTATTCAAACCCCATTTCCTCGTTAATCTACATAGGCCACAGCATTGGCCCAGTTTTTCGGGATTGCACACCGCTTTACGAGCAGAAAATAGGTGTAGTTAAAACTAATCCCATGCTAAATATCTTTTTTCAACGTCGACAAGACCTAGTCGATATAGTAAAACGAATATTCATCAAAGGGATACGAGAAGAACTCTTTGAGTCGGATATCGATATAGAAATTGCTTGCCAAGTATACCTATCAGGAATTGAAACGCTATATCGTCCCAATGGGCTACTGTGCTCAAAAAAAATTTCAAGCCATCAAATAAGCCAAGTGCTTTACTATATGCTTAAGGGTAACTGCACACGCATAGGATTAAGCGTTCTTAGAGAAAAAGTCGATATTAAGGTTATAGTAGACTAGCAAGCATGTTTTGTTATCTTATATCTTTCAGCGTTAGCCTTCTATAAGTTAAATACATAATATAAATACAAATCTGGGTATAAGCTGCTGCCATAGCTGTTTTATATGCTATGTTAATTTTACATTACCTCCTCGTAGCTTTCAATTTACCTACTGGCGACATTCTTAACAATTTATTCAAGCGCCATTAAACCAGCAGTAACGAACGTACTGTTTCTTTGTTATCAAGAGGAAAAGAATTAATCCTCTTAACCTAAGAAACCTTAAAAGGCAGTAAGATTAAGGAGATGTAAACGTAATGCTACCAATAGCAAGTTCTACTGGATTATCGGCTTACGATTAGAACTTACTCAAACTGCTAGCTGTTACTAAAACAGCCAACAGGAGTCCTTTTAACAAAGAAACAGAATTCTAATATGGCGCATATGAGAAATTGGCTAATCCTAACAGCAGCAACATTGCTAATTTCGGCAGCAGCTTTCGGCCAAACGGTAAGGATTATGGGAAGCGACACCACGCTCCCTCTTACCCAAAAGGAAGCGGAAGTATTCAACAAAACCAGTAAAGGCACTTCGATTGCGGTTACCGGAGGTGGAAGTGGAGTTGGAATAGCAGCCCTAATTGAGGGAACTACCGACATTGCCATGTCGTCGCGCCCTCTAAAGTTCTACGAGAAACTAAAAATCCAAACGGCAAAAATCACCTATAAGCAGGTAGAAATTGCAAAAGATGTCCTATCGGTAATTGTACACCCATCCAATAAGATATCAAGGCTCACCCGCCAGCAGCTCGAAGATATTTTTACAGGAAAAATTACCAACTGGAAACAGGTAGGTGGTGCCGATATGCGCATCATCGTGTACACCCGTGAAACCAGTTCGGGTACTTACGAGTTCTTTAAAGATCATGTAATGAACAAAAAGAACTTTGCAAGAACAGCCCTCAGCCTTGCTGCTACAGGTGCCGTTATTCAATCCATCAGCCAAACAAAGGGAGCAATTGGATATGTAGGACTTGCCTACCTCAACAAAAAGGTTAAGCCTATATCCGTATCATACGAGGGGAAAGGCTACGTTGAGCCAACTCTACAAAATGCACAAACCGGACAATATCCTATTACCCGTCCACTTTACTACTTCTACAACCAAAAGCGCGAAAAGTTGGTGAATCCGTTTATCAACTTCATACTCTCGCCTAAGGGACAGCAAATAGTAAAGGAAGATGGTTACATACCCGTTAAGTAGCAGCATAGAGCAGCTACAAGCGATCGGTTTAAAGTGAGATAAATTGAAAACAGCAAACAGTGAAAAACATCTTTAAAAGATTTGTAGAAAGATTCGTGGAAGGGATACTCTTCTTAAGCGGAACCATTACCACCATTACGGTTTTGCTTATCGTGCTATTCCTTTTCAGAGAAGGTTCCGGGCTGTTTAATAAAAGCACCATGGAAAAAGGGTTTGTGCTTGCCGTAAACAAGAGTAACCCGGTATTGCAGCTCAGCTCGTTCGAAATAAAGGAGATCTTCGACGGAAAGATTACCCGATGGAAGCAAGTTGGAGGTAAAGATGAAGAGATTAAGCTCTTCCGCGTGGAAGACATTGTAAACTACTACACCGAAGAGCAAATTGGAGCCAACTTCGAGAACCTGCCCGTGCTGCTCAGCAATGTGGTAGATAGCATTCCCAACATCGTAGCATTTGTTCCGGAAATGTACCTCAACAAGAGCTTCAAGGGACGCATACTTCCCGAGAAAAAGCTTACGCTAAAGGAGTTTTTCTTTGGAAAGGAATGGTTTCCAACGGCACAACCATCGGCTCAGTTTGGCGCATTTTCGCTAATTACCGGAACGCTATGGGTTAGCCTTTGGGCCATACTCATATCGCTACCGCTAGGCCTATCGGTAGCCATCTACATGGCTGAGATTGCCAACCCAAAAGTTCGCAACTGGCTAAAACCCGTAATAGAGCTACTCGCAGGCATTCCTTCGGTAGTTTACGGCTTCTTCGGGCTGATAGTGATTGTGCCACTTATCCAGAAATTGTTTAACCTACCCGTTGGCGAGACGGCCCTTGCAGGAAGCCTTATCCTTGCCATCATGGCACTACCTACCATTATTACCATATCGGAAGATGCCATACGCACCACACCACGAGCAATGAAGGAGGCCAGCCTTGCCCTTGGAGCCACCCACTGGCAAACCATCTACAAGGTCATTATCCCCTACTCCAGCTCGGGTATTGCAGCAGCAGCCATACTTGGTATTGGTCGTGCTATTGGCGAAACCATGGCTGTGCTAATGGTTACGGGTAACGCAGCAATCATTCCGACAACGCTGCTCGAGCCTGTGCGTACCATTCCGGCCACCATTGCCGCCGAAATGGGCGAGGCGCCACAGGGAGGTATCCACTTCGAAGCGCTGTTTGCCCTAGGAGCCATCCTTTTCATCATGACGCTTATCATCAACATTGTGGTAGACTACATCTCGAACAAGAAGAAGATTTCTAAGCGATAACGACAACAGACTATGAAGGATAAAAATACGATATACAACTCTAAACGAGCGAGCCAAAGCGTAGCCTTTTGGATATTCCGCTTTTTCAGTTTCCTGGTTGTGGCCATACTGGTAACCATCCTCTCCTTTATCATCTACAAAGGAGCAGGAGCCATTAGCTGGGATTTCATCACCAAGATGCCCAAGGATGGCATGACCAAAGGAGGCATTTTCCCTGCCATTGTTGGAACGCTATGCCTAGTTGCTGGAAGCATCATCTTTGCCTTCCCTATTGGGGTGCTATCGGGGATTTACGTAAACGAGTACGCTAAAAATGGCTGGTTCATCCGCTTTGTACGCATGATGACCAACAACCTTTCGGGTATTCCATCCATCGTATTCGGAATGTTTGGAATGGCGCTCTTCGTAAACTACCTCAAGTTTGGCACCTCCATCATTGCAGGCTCGCTAACGCTCGGGCTCATGGTGCTACCCATTGTGATCCGCACCACCGAGGAGGCGCTCAAATCCATCGACAACTCGTTCCGCCACGGCAGCTACGCCCTTGGGGCCTCTAAGCTGGAAACCATACGCAGGGTTACGCTCCCCATGGCCTTCCCCAATATTGTAACAGGGCTGGTGCTCTCAGTCGGTAGGGTATCGGGCGAAACAGCCCCTATCCTATTTACCGCAGCGGCCTACTTCCTGCCCAAGCTGCCATCGAGCATCACCGACCCGGTAATGGCGCTGCCATACCACCTGTACGTGCTCTCGACCAGCGGCACCGACCTAGAGGCATCGCGTACCATGGCCTACGGAACAGCCCTGGTGCTGGTTATCATGGTTCTATTCGTAAACCTGATTGCCAACGCGCTGCGCAAGTATTTCAGCAAAAAAGTAAAAATGAACTAGCATGTATAAAATAGAGGCAAAAGACGTAAACCTACACTACGGCGACTTCCACGCGCTAAAGGGCATCAACATGAAGATGAAGCCCAACACCGTTACCGCCCTCATCGGGCCATCGGGCTGCGGAAAATCGACCTTCCTGCGCTGCATCAACCGCATGAACGACCTCATTGATTCGGTAAAGATATCGGGCCTAATTGCCGTTGATGGTGAAGACATCTACCGCAAGGGCATAAACATCGACGAGCTGCGCAAGCATGTGGGAATGGTATTCCAGAAGCCCAACCCTTTCCCAAAGTCGATATTCGAGAACGTGGCCTACGGCCTGCGCGTAAACGGGGAAAATAATAGAGGCTTCATAGAGGATAAGGTAAAGGAATCGCTGGTACAGGCAGCCCTTTGGGAAGAGGTTAAGGATAAGCTCAAGAAATCGGCCTTCGAGCTATCGGGCGGACAGCAGCAGCGCCTTTGCATTGCTAGGGCGCTGGCCATATCGCCATCGGTGCTGCTAATGGACGAGCCCGCATCGGCGCTCGACCCCATATCCACCGCCAAGATCGAGGAGCTGATCTACGAGCTCAAGTCGAACTACACCATCGTAATCGTGACGCACAACATGCAGCAGGCTGGCCGCGTAAGCGACCATACCGCCTTCTTCTACATGGGCGAGCTTATAGAGTACGGCGATACCAAAAAGGTGTTCACCAACCCCGACCATATCCAAACCCAGAACTACATTACGGGTAGGTTTGGTTAGTGGAATACTTTTGAAAGATAGGGATTGATGATAGGCTCAAACGCATAGTTGAAATAGTTTATTCCCTCCAAGGAGGGGATAAACTGCAACAATTACGCATTTGAGCGTTTGAAACTAGCCTTGACTTATTAATTTGACAACCATAAGTTCCGCCCCATAACAACCAACTTTAGTAACTTTGTAAAAACACAACGCCATGACGCACTTAGATAACGAGCTCCATATGCTTAAGACCGAGATGGGAAACATGCTCCATACGGTGCTCTTCCAGCTCGAGAAGGCCCAGGAGGCCTGCATCAACGGGAATATCGACCTTGCCCACGAGGTGGTAGCCCGCGAGAAACGGGTAAACGCCTACGAGCTGAAGATCGACAGCGACTGCGAGAACATCATCGCGCTCTTCAACCCGGTAGCCATCGACCTCAGAATGGTGCTATCGACCCTAAAGATTAACTCCGACATTGAGCGCATTGGCGACTTTGCCGAAGGATTGGCTCGGATTGCGCTCGACCACCCCAGCGGCTTCGACAAGGAGCTTGCACAGGTGGCCAGCCTCGAGATCATTTTTAAGAATGCCATAGAGATGCTCTCCGAAGCTAAGATCGCCTTCGACAAGGAGAACCCGCAGCTGGCCGCATCCATCCTTTCGAAGGACGACATCCTCGACGAGGTAAACCGCAAGGCCAACACCATCATCGAGGAGTACATCAAGGCGCATCCCGACAATATTCGCCAAGCGCTAGACATGATCTCGATCATCCGCAAGATTGAGCGCATTGGCGACCACTGCAGCAACATTGCCGAGGAAATCATCTTCTACATCGAGGCAAAGGTGATTAAGCATAAGGATAAGAAGTAGCCTCGGCTCTGCTCGGCTACCAAAGGTATTTTATGGCATCCGATGATATTCGGAGGTCAAGCGGAATCGAGGCCCAAGGACTCCATTACCCGAGACCTCAGGCCTAGTTCTAAACAGCTGGAGCCCCATAGAACAAAATGAGTATAGAGGAGCGTATCGGCCAACGGTACGCTCCTCTATTCTTCCCAAGCCTTCTGCTTTTATGGAATAAACGGGAGGGCTGTCGGCTGAACTTTTCGAAGCCTAGAATTGCCACATCGTAGGTTCGGACGATGGATTTCTATCTTAGAATTAACAGATCGGAGGACTGAAGGAAAAAAATCTAAATTAGACATGGCAGGTTGGAGGGTCGGATGGAGGAAATCTAAGTTAGATTTGCCAGGTCGGAGGGTCGGAGGAAGAAAATCTAAGCTAGATTTGCCAGATCGGAGGGTCGGATGGAGGAAATCTAAGCTAGATTTGGAGGGTCGGAAGGGCCGATGGCGCAATTCCAGCTTAGATACTCTGAAGAATATTCATAAAACTGTGCCGAACCTTATTATCCTTCCCATCTAAGGGCTTACGCCTGCACAATAGGGTTGGTCAACAAGCCCTTCAAGGGTGGGCTATCGGACTGATCCTATCTTTGCAGGGATAAATCATTCAGAGGGGACCTTTACCCTAGCCTCAAACTTAATGGGAAGCAGGCTTAGCAGAAGGCCCACTCCAAAAAGAGCTTAAGCTACGGCATAAATAATGTCCTTGGAGTGGTGTGCTACTTAAACTCCACGAGCAGCATGGTGCGGTCGTCGTTAAACGAATCGATGCTGTTGTTGGCCATGATCGATTGCTCCAGTTTGTCGAGATTGGTAATACCCTTGTTGAGGGGCATTTCTAGCGTCGCGGCAATTTTGGCGATCCCAATTAGCTTCTCCTTTGTTGTATCGTAGGCTTCGGTATAGCCATCGGTTACCAGAACTACCTTGTCGCCAGGCGCAACGGTTAATGCTTCAACCGTATACTTTTCTTCTTCAACGATTCCGAGGATTTTCCCTTTTATGGTTACAACAGAGGCTGCCCTATCCTTTTTAGAGTAGAAAATGGGGTAGATGGCACCTGCCGAAGCTAGCTTAACCTGTTGTTGATCCGGAGCTATCAGCATAGCCGTAAGCGTAGTAAACGCATCCGATAGCTGGATGTCTTTGTACAAAAACTGGTTGATCTCGCTTAGCAGAAGTCCCAGGTTGTTGCCAACCTCAAGCTGCTTTTGGGTGGGGAAAACTTTGAGGCTAGCCCGGATGTAGGCCAAGTACGCATTGGCAAAGAACCATGCGCCCCACTTTTTACCCATAACATCGCCTAGTAGGATAAGGGTGTTGCCGTTGTCTAGCTTAACGATTTCGTAGAAGTCGCCCCCAGCTGGTTTCGTATACGGCTCGTACTTTACCTGTAGCCTGAACGACGGGAAATCCTCTTCGTACATTGGGGCAAAGTGAACCGGAGAGGTCAGCACAGCCTGCTTTATGGAGCTTACGTACTGGTTCTTTATGTTGATTTCGCGATCGATTAGAACTTTTATCTGATGCGAAAGAATTTCGGGGTTCTTGTACTTTATAAGCACCCCAAATCCTCCGTTTTCTATAAAGTTGAGCTGCTGCAATTCGGATGCTTTTCGACAGGCGATAAGCCAAATGGGAATGCTCGCTCCAACATGCCGGGCCATTCGGTAGATTAGGTTGATGGCCCAGGTGGCCTTGTCGTCAATAAAGATCATCCAAACGTTTTTAGCGGCAAAAACATTTTCGAACTCGCAGTAGGAGGTTACCTCGTTTACCTTTAAGTCTACGTTGGCTATTTTAGTGCGCGAGCCTGCCGTCTTACAAAGTAGGATTTCGCCCAAGTCTGCGCTAAGGTTGTGCCTAAAGCGTCTTTTTTGGATGTACTTGGTTTCGATGATTCTTGAAATGTAGCCCTCTACCTTAGTTTGGAATATCTTTTCCCTTATAGGTTTTACGATGACGTTGTCGGCTCCATCGGATATGCACTTTACCTGCATATCCTCGCTAATGGCGCTGGTAAGGAATACGAAAACGCATTCTTTACCGTTGCTAAGCTGACGAATCCTTTTTACGAGCTCGTTACCGTCTAATTCTGGAAGGAAAAGCTCCGAAATGATAAGGTCAAAGTTAATTCGAAGGGCCAGCTCAAAAGCTTCCATTCCATTGGTAACCTTGTATATGTCGCAGTCGATGTGCTCCAAGAGCTGGGCGAGCTTATTGAGTAGGTTGATGTCGCTATCAACAAGAAGTATCTTGGGCTTGCTTTTTATAATTGGTGTCACAATATCCCCTCTATTTCGTTATTTGCCAGTAAATCAATCAAAACAACCTTACATGTAGCGAATGCTGAATTTGTTGTTTGGTTTTGAATTAGCAATATTACGGCGATTGCTTTCACTTTTTCAACTATCGTTCGCGTTTTTTTTCAATTTTTATAAAAACGGGCCTTATATGTCAAAAAACATTTGGCCCTTCCCGAAAAACGCTACCTTTGCCTTAGACACAAAATTGCTTAACGCACTATGAAAACTACAGCTTTTACAAATTTTCACATAGAGCTAGGTGCTCGAATGGTTCCTTTTGCAGGGTATAACATGCCTGTTGAGTACTTTGGTATTAACGAAGAGCACGCTACCGTTCGCGAGAAGGTAGGCGTATTCGACGTTAGCCACATGGGCGAAGTTTGGGTAAAAGGGCCAAAGGCTTTCGACTTTGTACAGTACATCACCTCTAACGATGTTGCTGCTCTATTCGATGGTAAGGTTCAATACTCTTGCTTTCCTAACGGTAAGGGCGGTATTGTAGACGACCTTCTGGTTTACCGTATCGATGCCGAAACCTATCTTCTAGTAATCAATGCGGCCAATATCGAAAAGGATTGGAACTGGATTGTAGAGCAGGGCAAGGCGTTCGGTTTTACTCCAGGTAAGGAGATCTATAACGCTTCAGATGAAATCTGCCAGCTTGCTATCCAAGGACCATTGGCCATGCAGGTTGTTCAAAAGATTACCGAGGAAACTATTACCGATATGGAGTACTACACCTTCCGTAAGGTAAATGTTGCCGGCATTAAGAATGCTATTCTTTCTACAACAGGATATACCGGTGCTGGTGGTTGCGAAATCTACGTAGCTAATGAGGATGGTGAAAAGCTTTGGAAGGCAATCTTCGAAGCAGGTAAGGAAGAAGGCATCCGTGCAATCGGCCTAGGAGCTCGTGATACCCTCCGTCTCGAAATGGGCTTCTGCCTATACGGAAACGACATCAACGATACTACCTCGCCAATCGAGGCTGGTTTGGGTTGGATTACCAAGTTTACCGACGAGAAGAACTTCATCGACAAGGAGCTTCTTTTGAAGCAAAAGAAGGAAGGCGTAAGCCGTAAGCTTGTTGGTTTCGAAATGATCGACCGTGGAATTCCACGCCAGCACTACGATCTTTGCGATGCAGAGGGTAACGTAATCGGCGAGGTAACCTCTGGAACCATGTCGCCAATGCTTAAGATTGGTATTGGTATGGGATACGTGAAGCCAGAGTTCGCAAAGGTTGGAACCGAAATCTGCTTAAGCGTTCGTGGTAAGCTGCTTAAGGCAAAGGTTGCTAAGCTTCCTTTCTATAAAGGATAGGTTTAGTAGCAATCATATAAAAAGGCGTGGGCATTGCCTACGCCTTTTCTGTTACTACAATGCTAATATGCAGTTGGGATAATAGCGATGAAAATTTCAGTTCTTGGGAGTGGAAGTGAAGGGAATTCGACCTATTTGGACGTTTGCGGAATACCTTTTCTTATAGATGCTGGGTTTAGCGCAAAGACGCTTATCGGTCGAATGCATAACCTCGGTCTCAATCCATCTATGCTTAAGGCAATTTTGGTAACGCACGAGCATAACGATCATATAAGGGGAGTGGGTATCCTTTCACGCAAGCTTAACCTGCCCATTTACATTACGCCAGAAAGCTACAGGGTATCGGCATCGTGTCTCGGGAAAATTGCCCCAGAGAATTTGCGTTTTATCGAAGGCGAATTTGATATCGAAGGCGTTCGGTTTATCCCCTTTAATGTAAGCCATGATGCCGTCCGAACGATAGGATTTCGGGTTGAAGGATCTAACGGAAAACGGATGGCCATTTCGACGGATATAGGCTGCTACACCGAGGAGATACTTACCCATTTTACCAATGTCGACATAATGGTTCTGGAGGCCAACTACAACTTTGATATGCTTCAAAGCTGCGGTTATCCTTACTACCTGAAGCAGCGTATTCATAGTGAGCAGGGGCACCTTTCGAACGAGGATTCGGGACGGCTAATCTGTAGCTGCTATCATCCGAATCTTAAAAAGGTGTTTTTGGCCCACGTTAGCAAGAATAGCAATACCTACGATCTTGCCTTGGCAACCGTTAGGACCGAATTGGAATCAAAAGGAATTAAACTAGAAGTTGAGGTTGCATATCAGGATACGGTAACCGAACTTTTTGCAATATAGAAGAATGAAAAGAAAGGTAGAGGTTTGCTTCTCTCCCGCAATATTCGGCACGCAGCATCGTGACGATCAGGTTGTGGTTGTGGTAGACATTTTTCGAGCATCTTCGGCAATATGCTATGCGTTTGCCAATGGCGTACAAGAAATAATCCCGATAGAAGATGTCGAAGAAGCACGCAGGTACAAGGAGGATGGCTACCTTGTTGCATGCGAACGAAAAGGTATTAAGGCCGATTTTGCCGATTTTGACATTGGACCCGAAAATTTCACCCCCGATGTAGTTCTAGGTAAAACGCTTATTTATAGTACGGCCAATGGAACTAAAACTATTCAGAAAGCGGCATTGTGCAAGAGGGTTGTCATTGGCTCGTATCTTAACTTAACGGCCTTGGCTAATTGGCTTGTTCGGCAGGATAGCGATGTAATAATTCTTTGTTCGGGCTGGAAAAACCGCTTCTGCCTCGAAGATTCTGTATTTGCAGGAGCCTTAGTTGAGCAGCTGCTGCGTACCGATCGTTTTACAGCAAAATGCGATTCTGCACTAGCCTCGCTTGATTTGTGGGCAATGGCCGAGAATGACCTGCTCGGTTACATTGAAAAAGCTTCACAACGAGGTCGTTTGAGAAACTACAAGATGGACTCAAGCATTAAGCTGTGCCATACTCTCGATTTAGCAAAAATTATACCTGTACTAAAATCAGGGAAATTGGTAGCCGAGTCTTAGATATAGCTAAAAATTGTTCGTGATATTTAAGATTTGGTTTTAAACTGTAATTTTGGCAAGGAAAAAGTATTATATACCATAATCAATATGGTTGTGCTATAAATATTTTTTTCGCATTTTTACCTAACTCTGAAATCAGTCGAATTTAACATATACGTAGCAATGAAAAAACATAACTTCAGCGCTGGTCCATGTATCTTGGCCCCACAGGTTATTGAGAATACTGCAAATGCAGTACGCGACCTAAACGGTATAGGTCTTTCTCTAATCGAAATATCTCACCGTACCAAGTACTTTGAGCCCATTATGGAAGAGGCTCAAAAGAACTTCAAGGAGCTAATTGGTGCTCCTGATAACTACCACGTTCTTTTCCTAGGCGGTGGTGCTAGCCTTCAGTTTGCGATGGTGCCTTTCAACCTTATGGAAAAGAAGGCTGGTTACATCGAAACTGGTGTTTGGGCTAAGAAGGCCATCAAGGAAGCCAAGCTTTTCGGCGAGGTTGAAGTTCTTGCTTCATCGGCTGATAGCAACTTCAGCTACTTCCCTAAGAATATCAACATTCCTTCGGATCTAGACTACGTACACATCACTACTAACAACACCATTTACGGTACCGAAATTCATCACGATATTGACTGTCCTGTAACCCTAGTTGCTGACATGTCTTCTGATATCATGAGCCGTCCTGTTGATGTAACTAAGTATGGCATGATTTACGGTGGTGCTCAAAAGAACCTTGGACCTGCTGGTGTTACCTTCGTGCTTATCCGCGAGGACATCCTTGGCAAGGTTAGCCGTCAAATCCCAACGATGCTTGACTATAGAACCCACATCAAGGAAGGTTCTATGTTCAATACCCCTCCCGTATTTGCAATTTACGCCGTAAACGAAACCCTTAAGTGGATGAAGCAAATGGGTGGCGTTGAGAAGATGTACGAGCTTAACAAGGCTAAGGCGCAGCTTCTTTACGATGAAATCGACCGCAACCCAATGTTCATGGGAACTGCCGAGAAGGAAAGCCGTTCGCTAATGAACATCTGCTTCGTTATGGCTCCTGAGTACAAGGAGAAGGAAGCCGAATTCCTAGAGTTCGCTAAGAGCCAAGGAATGGAAGGTCTTAAGGGTCACCGTTTGGTTGGTGGTTTCCGTGCTTCTACCTACAACGCTCTTCCTATCGAAAGCGTTAAGGCTTTGATTGATTGCATGCGCGAGTTCGAAAAGAAAAACGCGTAGTCATAAATAACATATAAAGGTTGGCTGTTTCTGTACGGTCAACCTTTTTTACATAACTAACCGAATAGAACTTTATACTATGGCTAAAGTACTCGTTGCAACAGAGAAACCCTTTGCTAAGGAAGCTGTTGATGGTATCAGAAAGATAGTTGAAGCGGCTGGATTCGAATTGGCCCTTCTCGAAAAGTATACTTCGAACGACGATTTTCTAAAGGCAGTTGCCGATGTTGACGGACTTATTGTTCGTAGCGACAAGGTAACCCGTGAGGTGGTTGAAGCTGCTAAGAACCTTAAGGTAGTGGTACGTGCTGGTGCCGGTTACGACAACCTTGATCTTGCTGCTTGCACCGAAAAGGGTATTGTGGCTATGAACACCCCAGGACAGAACTCGAATGCGGTTGCCGAGCTTGCCTTTGGCATGATGCTCTATATTGCCCGTAACTCGTTCCAACCTGGAACTGGTGCCGAGCTGAAGGGTAAAAAGATCGGTATTCATGCCTACGGAAACGTTGGCCGCTGCGTGGCAACCATTGCAAAGGGCTTTGGAATGGAGGTTTACGCGTTCGACCCATTCGTTACTGCTGAGGCTATGGCTGCCGAAGGCGTTAAGGTTTGCTCTACCGTAGAGGAGCTTTACGCTACCTGCAACTACGTTTCGCTGCATATTCCTGCTAACGATAAAACAAAGAACTCGATCAACTTCGATCTTCTTTCGAAGATGCCTAAGGGTGGCGTGCTAGTTAACACCGCTCGTAAGGAGGTTATTCACGAAGCAGATATGGTTAAGATGATGACCGAGCGTCCCGACTTTAAGTACGTTTCGGATATCGAACCAGCAATTGCTGCTGAGCTTAAGGAAAAATTTGGCAACCGCGTATTCTTCACCCCAAAGAAAATGGGTGCTGAAACTGCCGAGGCAAACGTTAATGCTGGTCTTGCTGCTGCCCGTCAGGTGGTAGGCCTAATCAAGAACGGCGACAAAACTTTCCAAGTAAATAAGTAGTATTTTATAGCGGTCTAAGCTTCTTAGGCCGCTTCCTTCCCTAAAATTTATTGTTCCTATGGTAAAAATTAAACCTTTCAAGGGCGTTCGTCCCCCAAAAGATATTGTTGCTGAAGTAGCATCGCGTCCTTACGACGTGCTTAACTCGGCTGAGGCTAAGGCTGAGGCTGGCGAAAAGTCGCTGCTTCACATCATCAAGCCAGAAATCGACTTCGATCCAATCGCCGACGAGCACTCTCAAGAGGTGTACGACAAGGCTGTTGAGAACTTCAAGAAGTGGCAGGCTAATGGCTGGCTTAAGCAAGATCCTACCGAAAAGTACTACGTGTACGCTCAAACCATGGACGGCCGCACCCAGTACGGATTGGTTGCTGCTTGTCACTGCGAGGACTACATGACCGGCAAGATCAAGAAGCACGAGCTTACACGTAAGGATAAGGAAGAGGATCGCATGATTCACGTTCGCATCCAAAACGCCAACGTAGAGCCTGTATTCTTTGCCTATCCAGCGGTTGCCGAAATGGACAGCATCATTGCTAAGGTGGTTGCTGCAAGTGCTCCTGAGTACGACTTCGTTGCTGCCGATGGCTTTGGTCACAAGTTCTGGGTTATCGAGGACGATGCCGTTAACAAGCGCATCACCGAAATCTTTGCCGAAATTCCTGCGCTTTACGTTGCCGATGGTCACCACCGTACCGCTGCTGCTGCGCTAGTAGGCGAGGAGAAGAAGAAGGCTAACCCTAACCACACCGGCGACGAGGAGTACAACTTCTTCCTAGCGGTTATCTTCCCAGACAACCAGCTGAAGATTATCGACTACAACCGCGTTGTTAAGGATCTTAATGGTCTAACCACCGAGCAGCTTATTGCTAAGCTATCGGAAGATTTCGATATTAAGGAGATGGGTGCAGATATCTACACACCTAACGCTCTTCACAACTTCTCGATGTACATCGATGGCAAGTGGTACTCACTAACCGCTAAGGCTGGCACCTACGACGATAACGACCCAATCGGAATCCTAGATGTTACCGTTCTTTCGAACCTAGTTCTAGACAAGGTGCTTGGCATTAAGGACCTCAGAACCGACAAGCGTATCGACTTCGTTGGTGGTATCCGTGGTCTTGGCGAGCTTAAGCGCAGAGTGGATAACGGCGAGATGAAGGTGGCTTTTGCTCTTTACCCTGTAACCATGCAGCAGCTCATCAACATTTCGGACACCGGCAACATCATGCCTCCAAAAACAACTTGGTTCGAGCCTAAGCTCCGCTCGGGTATCGTAATCCACAAGTTGGACTAACCATATAGAAAGGCTCTTCGGAGCCTTTTTTGTTTTAGGAGGGGTTCTTACTTGGTAATGTCCCTACAACTTTGGGAATTCTTCGATCGGTGAAGCTTTCATCCATTAATCGTCATGCAAAAGATCGTTTCAATAGACTGTGAACTGTAATAGAGCAAGGTATCCTAAACTAGAATAGTTCCTATAAGGACAAAATAATGCCTATCGCTTCCCGTCTGTTACTTTTATTAAAGTTAAAATTCGCACGTAGTAGCGTAAAAAGAAGGCCATCCGAAACAGCGGTATTCTGCCCGGATGGCCTTCTTGTTCAATATCCAATGCCCTATCGGTTCCTATTTACGAATGCGATGGCATCATCCTTATAGCTTACCACTATGCTATCGTCGGCACTTACGGCGCCGCTAAGAATTTGCTTCGATAGCTCGTTGACGATGTACTTCTGAATGGCCCGCTTGATGGGCCGAGCCCCGAACATTGGATCGAAGCCCACCTCGGTTATAAAGTTGATGGCGCTATCCTCAAACTCTATGCTGATGCTGTTCTCGGCCAGCATACGCTTCACCACCTCGAGCTGCAGCAGCACAATTTGCCGTATCTCCTCGTGGTTAAGCGGGGTAAACATGATGATATCGTCGATACGGTTGATGAACTCCGGGCGTATGGTCTGCTTCAGCAGATCGACGAGCATATCCTTGGTCTTTTCGGCCACCTCGCTCCTATTGGCATCCGAAGAAGCGGCAAAGCGCTCCTGTATCAGCTGCGAGCCGATGTTCGAAGTCATAATAATAATGGTATTCTTAAAGTTTACCACGCGCCCTTTATTGTCGGTCAACCGCCCATCGTCCATCACCTGTAAAAGGATGTTGAACACATCGGGATGCGCCTTCTCGATCTCGTCGAAAAGCACCACCGAGTAGGGCTTACGTCGAACCGCCTCGGTAAGCTGGCCACCCTCGTCGTAGCCCACGTATCCGGGAGGCGCCCCGATGAGCCTCGACACCGAATGCTTCTCCATGTACTCGGTCATGTCGATGCGGGTGATCATATTCTCGTCGTTGAAGAGGAAGTCGGCCAGCGCCTTGGCCAGCTCGGTTTTACCCACGCCCGTTGTTCCCAGGAAGATGAACGACCCGATAGGCCGCTTGGCATCCTGTAGCCCGGCACGGCTGCGGCGAACGGCATCCGAAACTGCAGCAATAGCTTCATCCTGCCCTATCAAACGTTTATGCAGTTCTTCCTCCATGTGTAGCAACTTGTCGCGCTCGCTCTGCACCATCTTCGACACCGGAATGCCCGTCCACTTCGACACCACCTCGGCGATGTCCTCGGCGTCTACCTCCTCCTTAATCAGCGCCTCGTTGCTCTGGCGCTCCTTCAGTATGGCCTTGGTGCGCTCAATCGCATCCTGCACCTCCTTCACCTTTCCGTAGCGAATCTCGGCCACCTTAGCGTAGTCGCCCTGGCGCTCGGCCTCCTGCGCCTGGAAGCCCAGCTCCTCGAGCTCCACCTTTTTCTGCTGGATTTGGTTGATGAGCCCCTTCTCCTCCTCCCACTTCGAGCGCAGTTCGGTACGCTGCTCCGAGAGGTTGGCAATTTCGGTGTTCAGCTCATCAATCTTTCGCCTGTCGCCCTCGCGCTTTATGGCCTCGCGCTCAATTTCCAGCTGGCGAATCCTACGGTCGAGCTCGTCGATATTCTCGGGTACCGAGTTCATCTCCAGCCTTAGCTTCGATGCTGCCTCATCAATAAGGTCGATGGCCTTATCGGGTAGGAACCTATTAGTGATATATCGATCAGACAGCTCCACGGCGGCAATAATAGCCTCGTCCTTAATGCGCACCTGGTGGTGGTTCTCGTAGCGCTCCTTTAGCCCTCGAAGTATGGATATGGCATCAACCGGCATAGGCTCATCCACCATAACCATCTGGAAGCGGCGCTCCAGCGCCTTATCCTTTTCGAAGAACTTCTGGTACTCGTCGAGCGTGGTTGCCCCAATCGAGCGCAGCTCGCCACGCGATAGCGCAGGCTTTAGAATGTTTGCCGCATCCATCGCCCCCTCGCTCTTTCCGGCACCAACCAGCGTATGTATCTCGTCGATGAAGAGGATGATCTCGCCTTCGGATGAGGTTACATCCTTAACCACCCCCTTCAGGCGCTCCTCAAACTCGCCCTTGTACTTTGCACCGGCAATCAGCGCACCCATATCCAGCGAGTATATCTGCTTCGACTTCAGGTTTTCGGGTACATCACCATTTACGATACGATGGGCAATGCCCTCGGCAATGGCAGTCTTCCCCACACCGGGTTCGCCCACCAGAATGGGGTTATTCTTTGTACGACGCGATAGGATTTGCAGCACACGGCGAATCTCGTCATCTCGACCAATCACGGGATCGAGCTTACCCGAACGGGCTTGGTCGTTTAGGTTGATGGCAAACCGTTCGAGCGCATTAAAGGTCTCCTCAGCCGACTGGTTATCAACCGTAGCCCCCTTGCGCAGCTCCTTGATGGCGGCAATCAGATCCTTTTCGTTAACGCCATTATCCTTAAGCAGCTTTGCAACGCTATCGCCCACATCAAGAATACCAAGAAGGATGTTCTCTACCGACACGTACTGGTCGCCCAGCTTCTTCGAGTAGTCGATAGCCTTTTGCAGCGCTCGGTTGGAGTAGTTGCTCAACGAGGGCTCGCCGCCCGTCACCTTCGGATACTTATCGATAATCTGCTGAAGGTTTCGCTCTATGGTTGTAACGTTAACACCCAACTTTCGCAGCAGAAATCCCACCACATTCTCGCTCTGCGAGAACAACCCTTGGAGTAAATGTCCAGGTTCAATAATCTGGTTATGGTTCGCGGTAGCCACCTCAATGGCATGCTGAACCACCTCCTGTGCCTTTATGGTAAAGTTATTAAAGTTCATTTTGCGTCTCCTTTTTTGTGCTTAATACCCAATCAACATACTTGCCATTCCCAAAATCTACGACATTTTTTCAGATCATTCGAACAAATCTGACAATATTTCACACGTAAAAAGTATAATCAGCGTAGCTATCTGCACAAAATTCACCTTGATTTTAACCTATCGAACTCCGTAAATTAGCAATTAAACAAGTGATGTATGAGAAGATGGTTTAGAATCATAATGCGCCTGCTTATACTATTTGCGCTCTTTTCTATCATCATCTATGTATTCATGCCATCAAACCTTTCGGTGCAAGAATCCATCGGCATAAAGTGTCCACCTCGCCTTGTATTCCAAAAATTAGCCGACCCTAACTACTGGATCAGCCGAAGCAAATTCTTTTACAACAAGTTCGATCGTTTTCAAATAGACTCCTCCGCAAAGGGAAAGCCTTACATCTACCAATGGAAGAACAAGAATGGAACAGCTGGGTTCGTACAACAAAAAGAGTCTAGACGATACGAAAGCATCATTTACCAAGTGAACTACGAGCAAGAATCAGATGGGGAACTAATCTTAAACCTTTCGTACCAAAAGAGGATCACCACAGTGGAGGCAAGCTTAGAAGTAGAACTCCCCAACTCTATATGGAAGAAGGTGAAGGTCTACCTTCTATATTTTTCGGTAAAGCGAAATCTCCGCAACGAGCTTAACTCGTTGGCTATGGATTGCATGATGAATAGCAAACCGCTTAACATTACGGTCAAAAAGGGAATCGTTCGCGATTTCAAAGCCCTGATCCGCAAATCGTACCTCACTCGTCGAAAAAACAATACCGCTATAGACGAGCTGCGCAGAATTTATGCGTCAATTCCAAAGCCCACCATTGTTGGGCATCCCTTTATCCAATACGCCAATAGCCCTTTCAACGATACGCTAATTATCATCACCGGTGTACCCGTAAGAAACGAAGAGATTAACCGGTTTCCTAACAGCTCGCTGGCGCTCTTTTCGCGCGTTGAAACGTTAGAAGCTACCTTTAACATCAAAGAAACGAATCTGGAAGATGTGTACAGCTTGCTGGCAAGCACAGCAAAAGAAATGGGGCTTGTTGCCGATGGCTATCCGCTTATCTTCGTAAACTTAAGAAAGGGTACTGCTACCATGCAGCTCCCGATAAGCGACTAGCATAAAAAAAGAGGAGCTAACCACAACTCCCCTTCTAAACTAATCTAGACGACATATATTCGATTTTCTTTGTCCTGACAACACAAACGGACAAATACAGAATGATCATGCTTCTTAAAACATAGAGATGCAGAAGGTGACGAAATTCCACACGACAACTCATCTTTTTTTTCAAAATAAAAAGGATACAACTAGTAAGAAGCTGATTACCTTAGCAATCAAACTCAAAAAAAATGCCGGGACTAGCCCGGCATTGCCTCTTCTAATACAATACAGAAACTACTGTAACGCGAACTTGACGGGAAGCGTAAACTTTACCTTAACAGGATTACCGCGCTGGTAGCCAGGTTTCCAACCGGGTGCATTCTTTAGCACGCGCACTACCTCGTTGTCTAGCACGGGATCTACTCCCCTAAGGATCTTAATATCCTCAATTTTCCCGGTCTTACCAATAACAAACTCTACGATAACCGTTCCAACCGTACCGGCATCGCGGGCTGCTTCGTTGTAAACCACATTTTTCATTACATACTTTTGAAACCCCTCTATTCCACTATTTTGGAAAGTTGGCATATCCTCTACAACAATAAAAGGTAGGTCGTCTTCTTTGACATCTTCAACCGCCTTAGTGCCAACACTTATAGAAACTACAGTTACAGGATCAGCAGTTGGTTCAGAATCAAAGAAATCAACATTGTTGTTAAGAGAAACATTGTTAGGAACAATACGAAACTCATCGGAAACGATGGAAGGCTGAACAACCTCAGGAACTTTTTGAGGCTCTTCCACTATTGGGATTAACTCCGTAACGTCCTCAGCAACCTTTCCGCTTGCAAAGCTGATGCCTGCCTCTGGTTCTTTAAAGTTCCACTCGAATGCTACAATCGATACGAAAAGAGCAACGCACAATCCTAATTCCATAAAAAATACCTTACGATGCTCCAAATCTGCGCTAAATGCTTTTTTTGCCAACATAGCTGCAATGTTTTAAGCGTTCAACAATATTTATTTTAATGGGTACCCGTTACTATAAAGATGCATTAGCACCTTCAATTACACACAACAATTCATATTTTTTTTAGCTTTGCCTTAAAATAATTTCGATTGTTCCTACGAAAAGCATATAAGCACTCCGAAACCAAACGTCAGAGCCTATCACAACTATCTGACGAGGAACTTATTGCCCTGCTAAACGATCAAACGTATAACGAAATTATTAACGAGATCTTCAATCGCTACTCCTACATCCTTTACGGTTTATGCTATAAGTACCTCAAGAACACAGAAGAGAGCAAAGATGCCGTACAGTCAATCTTCGAAAAGATCTTTACAGACTTAGGCAACCACAGCGTACGAAATCTAAAGTCGTGGCTCTTTGTTGTTGCTAAGAACTACTGCCTAATGCAAATCCGAAAAAAACAGGTAGAGACCAAGGAACTTACTGCAGAAAACAGCTCATATGTTCTACTGAAACTTTACGAAGAAGAGATTGGGCAAAAGAACGAAAACGATGAAATGGAAAATCATGTATCGGAACTACTCCGATGCATTGACAAGCTGTCAAGCCAGCAAAGCATCTGCATAAACCTGATGTATCTCGACGATAAATCATACAAAGAAATTGCAGACATTACCGGATTCTCGCTCAACGAGGTGAAGAGCCACATCCAAAATGGGAAACGAAATCTCCGCAAACTACTCATAGAAAACGATGAAGAATAACCACCACAACCTCTTTTCGGCATCGGGATGCCTTACTTCGGAAGCGTTTGAGCTGCTGAGGAAAGGATTGCTATCGGTAGATGAACAAATGCTTTTAAAAGAGCATATCGCAGGTTGTCCTCTCTGCTCCATTGCCTACGAGGGCCTTGTTGAAGTAGATCTAACCAAGTTGAACAGCGACCTCGAAGAGGTAAAGCGCAACCTACAGGTCGTTCGTCCATTAGATTTTATGCCAGAGAAAAGAGGCCTAAAGCATAAAATTAGAATACGTATAATTACCCTATTAACAATTGTAGCGCTCCTTTCTATCCCTTTCTTTTTTATTGAGAGGGGCATAAAGCCAACTCCTACAATAATCGAGGAAGATGCTATAGCCCCATTCCGACTCGAGCGAAAAGACACCCTCCCCGCTCGTTTGGAAAAAAAAGAACAATCCTCCTATGAATCGTCAAAAGAGCAGGGAACAAAGTAGAAAGTTCAGGGGAATGCAACATCTCTTCTTTAAAGCAAAAATGGTTACGCAATGATACAAATCGCAGAATCGACCCTGCAACGGCTGATCGTTCACAGGGTAGGCAACAAGGTGTCGGATATGACGCTTGTACTATCGCAAAAGGAGATAGAAAACTTTGACGAGGCGCTAAGTGGCATGCTGATGCACTTCTTCTTCTCCCCGTTTAAGGGTGATGCCTTCTTCAACTTCACCCACCCCACCGATGTCAACCTCAACGAGGTGTACACCTACTGCGCCAACATCTTCGACGACGAGAAGCAGTTCTTTGCCATGAGCGAGGCCATTGCCAAGCACCTCTACGAGATGTCGGACCACCCTAATATTAAAGAAGGAGAACTGTATGTGGCGCTGGTTAAGGATATCATCGTCGAGTCGGAGGTGTGCGACGCCATCGGCATCTTTAAGTCGGAGAACAAGGAGACCTTCCTGAAGGTAAACCAGGGCGCCGATGGGCTCGACCTCGGCAGCGAGAATGGAATCAACATCAACAAGCTCGATAAGGGCTGCCTGATATTCAACACCGAGCGCGAGGATGGCTTTAAGGTGTGCGCCATCGACAATACCAACCGCAACAGCGAGGCGGTGTACTGGAAGGAAGCCTTCCTGCGCATCAAACCGCGCGAAGACAGCTACTACCAAACGCGCGGCTACATGGAGGTGTGCAAGGGCTTCGTGAAAGAGGTTTTCAACACGGAAAATGAGGTTGACCGCGCCGACCAGGTGGTAATGCTCAACAAAACGGCCGAGTTCTTTAAGACCAACGAGGTGTTTAAGGAGGAGGTGTTTGAGGCCGAGGTGATGCAGCAGCCCGAGATCATCGAGGCGTTCAGGGAATATAAGGATAAGTACGAAACCATGAACCAGGTGGCTTTTAAGGAGGAGTTTAGCATTGCCTCCGATGTGGCCAAGAAGATGCAAAAGAACTTTAAGAGCGTAATTAAGCTCGACAAGAACTTCCACATATACATCCACGGCGACCGCGAGCTGGTAGACAAGGGCTACGACGACGAGAAGGGAATGAAGTTCTACAAGCTCTTCTACAACGACGAGAATTAGCCACAACTTCGTTCGGGCACCGGATTTCAGTTCCTCTTGGTTGCCGAGCGGAGCCAAGGATAGCATCATACAAACGTCATCGGGAAGATGAGTACAACCATCAGCCACATGACGTTTTGCTTAATGGTTGCAGGCATAAGGTGTAAGGAAAAGGGAATACGCTACGGCTAAATCGATATAGATCGTAAGGAAATCTACATACGCCTTAGCATAAAGGATAAAAGCCACGGGGAAATCAGCATAGCCTTTAATGAAATCGATATAAGCTACGACCTAATCGATATAACCCTTAACGAAATCGATATAAGTTTCCGTTTTTCGAACCTCCTTATTGCTCTAGAACAAAACTGGTAGAACATCCCCCATAAAACGAAGTACCTATCCGAACAACATTAAGTTTCGGGATATGGAATAGTTCAGGGCAATCTTTATCTTTGGGCACTATTATTATTCAAACTCATGAAGAAGCTAATCACCCTATGCGCCGCCGTCCTACTGTTGGGCTCCGCGCATGCCAAGGATACCGCTCCTGCAAAGGCGGTAAAGGTTTACTACAAGGCCATCTACAATGGTCAAGAACAAAAAGGGCCGTTTACCGAGGTAATCATCTCCAACAATGAGGTGCTGATTAAAGGACAAAAGCCTGCCCAAGAACAGATAAAGGAGGTACCCGACGAGGCAACCTACATCGACTACAACGGGAAGCGGATTATTAGAGTTGCAAACCTTTACACCGGAGAGCAGATCTACACCGCAAGAAGTTTTGAAGGCCTGCCCAAGTTCGAGCCAACAGGCGCTACCGAAAAAATTCTGGGGTATACCTGCAAGAAGTACAAGGCCAGCGTCTTTTCGAACACCATCGAAATTTTTATTGCCGACAACACCGAGCTAAAGGGAACTCCACAACCAGGCCTTTATGTTGATGGCCTCGTACTAAAGATTGTACGCAATGGCAATGCTATTACCGTTGCCGATCGAATTGAAATTCTAAAGAAAAAGGATGCCCCTACAGCTATAATACCAGCAACGCTTGGCACTGAAGTAACCGACAAGAAGTACAGCGCAATGGTTGCCGGAAGCTTCGTGAAAACGGTTGAGGTATTCCGCGACGAGCAGATCTGCTTTAAGGATGGCATTAAGAATCCAGAAAACAGCAACCTTCTCGACCACACCTACCGCTATGCAGGCGGAACGCTCATCATCCGTAAAGTAAAACTGCCTAAGGTTCCGGCCGATGCAAACGTGTTTGCCGAAGTCTCCCAGCGCTCTAACGGTGACGCCTACGACCGTACCGGATCAATCTTCATCATCCCACAGGACAAGAAGCAGTCGTTCCTAGATGGTATTCAAAAAGGCATCAACACCATTCCTGTTTACACCGATAAGCACGGCGTTAAGTTTCAAGGCGTGGTTGCCACCGAAGAGTACTCGCCCATTATCGAGTTGGTACGCTTCTTTACCCCATTTGGTGTTGGCCATTTCAACACCTTCCGCCAGGTAGAAGGCACCGTTTGGCAAGATTCGGCACACTACAAGCAGGATATCACTGAACTCCTTCCTAAGCTAGATGGTGAAGTATGGATTGGCGCCTTTATAGGCAACTACGATGCAGGAGGCCACAAACTCTCGCTTCGCCTAAAATACCATCTAAACGAAAAGGAAAAGAAGCCCGAAACGGCCAGCAAGGTATGGATCTACCCGCTATTTGCCACCATTAACGTAATGGAAATGGGCGGGCAAAACTATGGAAGAATGTTCGACAAGGATACGCTTAGCGTCCGCTTTAACGCGCCTAAGGGCGTAAAGAATGTTACCCTTCGCTACATCACCACAGGTCATGGAGGATGGGGAAACGGCGACGAGTTCGTGATGAAACAAAACGAGATCTTCCTGAACGGACAGTCTCTCTACCGATTTACCCCATGGAGAACTGATTGCGGAACCCACCGCTCGTTTAACCCTGCCTCCGGAAACTTCTGGAATGGACTCTCGTCATCCGACCTAAGCCGCTCGGGATGGTGCCCAGGAACGCTCACCAATCCGGTATTCATTCCGGTTGGCAACCTAAAGGAAGGCACAAACGAGATATCGGTTTACATTCCTCTTGGGCCAAACGAGGGAACCAGTTCCAGTTCATGGTGCATTTCGGGTATTCTAATTGGAGAAATGGAGTAGCTGAAACAAGAATAAACAAAGCGGCCTGAAGAAGTAGATTCTTCAGGCCGCTTTTATTGCAAAATGCGCTATTGCCACTAATAAGATGACAAGGTTCCACTATTTGTCCACAAATCAAATATCACGCATATCTTTGCACGCTTAAAACAAACCTTTCTTATATGAAATCAACTTTACGAATTCTTTTCCTAATCCTATCCGTTTCACTTCTCGGATGCAGCAAAGAAAACTTCACCCCAAACATTGTAGGCGATTGGAACATCCAACGGTTCACTCAAACAGAGAAGAACGGAGATGAACTTCAGCGATGCCCCGATTACTGGGATGCCGGACATCTTACCATCCGTAGTGACAGAACAGCAACCCTAAATATGATGAACACGGTCTACCAGTACACGTACACCCAAAAGGACGAAATCATTACGTTTAACGAAGAAGGCACCGGGCTGATACTTCCTTACACCATCCGCTACTCCAGCAACAACGAGCTAATAATCGACCATTTTCACAAAGATGGAAACTATCAGGTAAGCAGAACCTTTATCCTTACCAAATAGAACGATAACGACCAAACGAAAAAAAGCGCGAGCCTTGCCCGCACTTTTTTCGTTTCCTGACGTTAGCCTAAGGCCTAACAGATGAATTCTACTTAAGCCACTTATCCAGCCATCCGTAGAATTCGCGCTGCCAAAAAATGCCATTCTGAGGTTTTAGCACCCAGTGGTTCTCGTTAGGAAGAAGCACCAGCTTAGATGGCACATTCATGAGCTGAGCAGCATTAAAAGCAGCCATACCCTGAGTATACGGAATACGGAAATCGCGTCCCCCGTGGAAAATTAGGATTGGCGTATCCCAATTTTGCACAAAACGATGAGGTGACTGTGCGTAGCTCTTCTGCGCAACTGCATTGTTAACCTCCCACGATGGGCCTCCCATCTCCCAGTTATCGAAGAAAAGTTCGTCGGTGGTAATGTACTCCATCTCAGAGTTGAACACACCGCAGTGCGCAACGAAAGCCTTAAAGCGCTTGTTGTGGTTACCGGCCATCCAGTAGGTAGTGTATCCTCCGTAACTTGGGCCAACGCATCCGATACGGTTCTCGTCGAGCCAAGGCTCCTTCTTTACCGAATCAACGGCAGCAAAAAGATCGCGCATTTCCTGTCCACCATGATCGTGACTAATTTGATTGGTCCACTCCTGTCCCATTCCGGTAGTACCACGACGGTTAGGAAGGATAACTACGTAGCCCTGCGAAGCCATTAGCGCAAAGTTCCATCGGTAGCTGAAGTTTTGGCTAACGGGCGACTGAGGTCCTCCTTGACAGTAAAGTATTCCGGGATACGACTTAGAACCATCGAACTTTGGAGGCAACACCACCCAGGTAAGCATCTTTTTACCATCAGTCGTATTAATCCAACGCTTTTCGAAGGTTGGAAGGGTAAGCTGATCGAGAATCCCCTTATTAATAGCGGTAAGCTGCGTTACTGCGCCGCTTTTTAGGTTCACCGAGTAGATATCGGCAGGAGCAATAAGCTGGGTGCGGTCTGTGACCACCACACCGTTACCTAGAGCACAACCGTGATAGTCGTAGTCGCCAGAGGTGATTGCCGCAATCGAAACTTTCTCCACATCGAGCTTATGCACCTGCGAAGTGGCCTGCACGTAAGCGGTAAAGAAGATGCTCTTTGAGGTTTTATCCCATTGCAGATTTTCGGCGCTGTAGGTCCAATTCTCAAACATGTTGGTCTTTTTACCCGAAGCCAAGTCCATCACCATAATGCGATTCTGGTCGGCCTCGAATCCATCGCGCTCCATGCTCAGCCAAGCCACCTTCTTGCCATCGGGCGAAAAGCGTGGACTCTTATCGTAGCCCATCATACCCTCGGTTAGGTTGGTAGTAATGCCGCTAGCCACATTATACAAGTAAATATCGGAATTGGTAGTTAACGAGCGCTCCTTGCCCACCTTCTTCACGCAGGTGTAGGCTATAGCGGTACCATCAGCATTCCATGTAACTTCTTCCATCCCACCAAAAGGCTTAAGAGGGCTATCCCAACGCTCGCCAAGCATAATATCCTTTAGGTTCGACGCCTTACCGTTGTTGTAATCGGCAACATAAATATGGCTGTATAGCCCATCCTCCCAGGTATCCCAGTGACGGTACATCAGCTGGTCAAAGATCATTGCATCGGCTTTTGGAAGGTCTGTGTAAACCTCCTGCGTCGTTTTATCCACTTTGGTTTCTATTGCAAAGAGTATTTTATTGCCCTTTGGCGAATAGATGTAGCCCGAGATATCCGTTCCCTCATCCGTTACAGGCGCCTCTGCCATCGAATTTACGTCCATCTCATAAAGCCTACCTCCACGAAGGAAGGCAAGTTTAGCACCATCGGCCTTCCAAGCAAGGCTATTTTCTCCTTGTGGAGTTTGAGTTAGGCGGTGCTGATTCTTCCCTTCGATATCCATTATGTAGATATCGGCATTACCCTTGTTCTGCGCCACATCGTAGTACGAAACGGTGTAGGCTATCTTTTTCCCATCGGGCGATACCGTGTATTCGCCTAAGCGACCCAACGACCAAAGCACTTCGGGAGTGAGGCGGTCGCTGGAGAACTTAACATCCTTAGGCCCTATTACGTTGGATCTCTCCTGCCCCATTAGAGCAGTAAAAGCCATCATCAGGCAGAGCGTTGTACTAAAAAGCTTCATCAGCTACGTTTTTTATGGTTTGATGGGGTGAAGATAACGATTAGAATAGCAGGTTTACCAGCAATTACTTAAAAAAATAATACGAGATGTACAATGAAAAAGCAGCCTGCTTAGACTGATTTTATGGCTTCAATAGTACAGTATAGGACCTCCGCTGCTTTGATCTGTTTTTGCTTTATGCATAAAGATGCAAGTGCACAGTTCTATTTAACACCGTCCACTTGCTGTTCGAATTGTTGATGCACTATTTTAATTCACAATTATATCAGTCCAAACGATGAGTATATCCACAATTCAGACATTAATAACGATTTTATCCATCTACTTGTTCCTACGCATATACTGGATACAGGCTAGTAGTGCTTCTCTTATCAACATGATGGGCATACAGAAACATCATATCCTTAACGAGGTAGACTTTGTAAATTCCATCCAAATAGATAGGGATACAATAATCGAAGCCTTAAGTTACCTCAATATGGTTAGCAAGCTATACCTCAACAACAGCATTAACTTTAACATGCTAAAAACGTTTGAAGGTATAATGATTAAGCTGCTCGAACGGGATGATGTTTGTCTGGTATACGAAAAAATTTTCTACGAATTTAGAGATGTAATTAAGACTGCCGAACCTCCATACATCAATCTGATATACACGGTTGACATACTAAAACGAAGCAATATCCTACTCAAAAAAGGATTCCCATGCTCATTATACGCCCTAAGAGTATACCCAAGGTTAAAGAAAACAGCATTTCATTTTAATCCGGGAAGCAGCTACAAATGGCAAATTGCCAGCAATATCTTTCTTTCTAAAAAAAGTGGAGTTAATTTTTGAAGGGATTTGCAGCATATTATTCTTTTAAGCACTTTTTAGTACCTTGCGCCGACTTTTAATTCAAATATGAATTAGTATTCATACTTGTACGAAACTAACATTAAAAAGCCGATGCATAACCTCGACAAACTCCGCATCCCCCTACTTGTCCTTGTAGCGTTAACCCTTACAGGAGGCCTTGTTGCCATTCCTCTTCTCCACAGTAAGGTTTCATTCGGCTGGTTTCCAATCCTAATTTTACTAATTTGTGCCTTACTGCTAGTACTCTACCACAAGGGTAACCGTAAACGTATAATTTTAGCCCTTACTATAGTCGGCATTATGGGATGGGTAGTGGAGGCAATTGGGGTTAACTCAGGCTCCATCTTTGGCTACTACACCTTTGGAGAAAGATTAGGTCCAAAAATATTTGGTGTTCCGTTGTTAGTTTCAGTTGGATGGGCAATGGTTGCCTACATGGCTTTTCTAGCAACCAGCATGCTGCCTCTCAACAACCGCCGTCTTACAGCATCTGCAGGACTAATGGTTCTTTTCGACATCATGCTCGAACCCTCGGCATCACGCTTAGGCCTATGGCAATTTAAGAATAACGATGTTCCTTTTCAGAACTATGTTGTATGGTTTCTGCTAGGAATGCTCTTTTTGCAGCTAATACGTCGCACCCGTTCTAGTATTACCAATAGCGTCGCAGTTCCTCTTTTTGTTATGCAGATGGTCTTTTTCTTGCTGCTCAACATCATTTTTATCGCCATTAGGGCATAAGAGAATGATAAACATGGGCAGAAAAAGGTTCAGCCATGCAGTAATTCTAATCTCAACAGTAATATTGGCGCATTGCAGTTCGGCAAAGGCACAAGTTCCCCTTTCTGTTGACGAATACCGCTGCAAAATCTACCACAGCTACGTAGAGGGAGCAATGCATAAGTGGTACTCAACATTAGAGGTAATGGAAAACCACTACGCTAAAAACAAAGCAGATGAACTACTGATTGAAATTATTCGTAGCTACTACGGATACATTCCCTACGCGCTGAACAAGGAGCAAAATGATCAAGCAACAGCAATGCTCGATAGGGCTTTTCTCTACCTAAACAGCTACCGTAACCGCCACCCCAAAGACGCTGAAGCAATCTCCATACACTCCTCATTTTTAGGATATAGAATGGCCATACATCCCATTAAGGCGGTCACTTTAGGCGTAAAATGTCAGCAGTTAATACAGCAAGCAGTAAGGCTTGCCCCTAATAATCCTTGGGTTCTACTCGATCAGGCCAACGCGCTGCTCTACACCCCTAAACTCTTTGGTGGCGATCCAAATCTTGCTCTTCGCACCTACCTTAAAGCAATTGCGCTTCTCGAAAAACGAGGCAACAACAGCTGCTCGTGGAACTACCTAAACGCCTACATCAACCTAGCCTACTGCCAAATTAATATTAAGCAGTATACCGCAGCCCAACAAACCTACAACAAGATCCTAACCATTGCCCCAAACTTTAAGTGGATCAAACAAGAGTTAATGCCTAAGCTCCAAAAGAAAATTGAAGAAGCACGCCCCCATTAAGATAGTTCTTTGATTACACGATGGTAGAAAAAGATAAGAAATTGGAATCACTTAGCATATTGAGCCATCAGAATTCGTCCTCATCTATTTCTCTGTCTTAATCTTTCGAGCGTAACTTTCTTTAAGCTCATTCTTGATGCCGCAGCTGGGGCATCCATGGCTGGTACAGCCATCCTGAGGCTTTTTGGTAAAGAGACGAACCAGCACCACTACCGTATAAGCAGCAGCACCTAAAACTGTTAGCCACGTGAGTATGATTTGGATTTGCTCGTTCATGCTTTTTAGATTTTAACTTCTTATTTGAGAGCCCCAATAATCTTGACTCTTTCATCTTGCGTCTTATAAAACCATCTTAGCCACGTTGTACACAATGAATGACACCACCCATGCCAGCGCAGTTGTGTAAAATATCGTGAATAGAGCCCATCGCCAGCTTCCCGACTCCTTTTTTAGCGCTGCCACCACAGCCACACAGGGGAAGTAGATGAGCACAAACACAAGGAATGATAGCGCTACAGGTTGCGAGAATACACGTTCGCCCTTGCGAGGACCAATTGTGTACTGGTCGTCCTGCAACTTTCTAATTAGCGACGAAGTATTGCCATCGTCCGAATTTTCCACTTGGTAAATTACCCCCATAGTGCTCACCACAATTTCCTTGGCAGGAAGTGCCGATAGCAGTGCAATACTCATCTTCCAATCAAATCCCAGCGGACGCATAACGGGCTCTATGGCAACTCCAATACGCCCTAAGTAGGAGTTCTTCTGCCTTTCCGACTGCATCTCAGCATCAATATGGCGAATTAGGGTATCGCGCTGCGAAGCGAGCAGCACATAATCCTTTGCATTAGGATCAAGCAATGCCGTTTGCTGCTTAAACTGCTGCTCAACGAGCACCATATTCTTCTCATAGTCCTTCGTATACCTTACATCACGGGGATAGTACGATAGCACCCAAATAAAAATTACAGCAACAAGAATAATACCTCCCATTTTTTTGAGATACTGCGACCCCTTAAACCACATATGGCGCGTTGTTGCCCTAAGCGTTGGGATTCGGTAGGGAGGCAGTTCCATTACAAAAGGTACGTCCTTATGCCTAAACATCGTTTTCTTGAAGATTAGCGCCATGATAATGGCCAGCACAATGCCTAATAGGTAGATGCCAAAAAGCATTGTACCTGCATTGTTGGGGAAGAAAGCTCCAAGCACCAGGATATAAACAGGAAGGCGTGCGCTGCACGACATCAGGGGAGATATCAGCATTGTAAGCAGCCTGTTGCTACGGCTCTCAATTGTACGAGTAGCCATAATTGCAGGCACGTTGCACCCAAATCCCATGATTAGAGGTATAAACGATTTGCCGTGCAGCCCAATCTTATGCATTAGCTTATCCATAATGAAAGCGGCACGCGCCATGTAACCTGTATCCTCGAGCAACGAAATAAAGAAGAACAGAATAAGGATATTGGGTAGAAAAACAATTACGTTGCCAACCCCATTTATTATACCGTTAACCAGCAAATCCTTAAATGGGCCCTCGGCCATCGAGGTGTTCAGTAGGATCATCAGCTTATCGATGCCCAGTTCCAGTAAACCTTTGGGGTATTCGCCCAACGCGAAAGTTGCGTAAAAGGTGAGCCAAATAAAGAAGAAGAAAATTGGAAACCCAAAAAACTTGTGGGTCATAAAGGCATCTATAGCCTCGGTTGATTTACGTTTGCGGCGTCCCCCCTCCTTAAAGGTTTCCTTAAGGGCACCTGCTACAAAAGCATACTTAGCATCGGTTATAATGGTTTCGCTATCATCGTTAAGGTGCTTCTCCAACTTCTTGATCTCCCCATCGGCCATTGCAATTATCTCGCTACCGTTAGACAATGTTGCCACAAGTTTTCGGGCCTCCCTATCCTTATCCAAGAGTTTTATGGCAATAAAACGGGTAGAGTAGCGAACAAGCTGATGCCTATTCTCTGGAAGTCGGAGCTGCTGCTGCAGGGTACAAATGGCAGCCTCAACGTCGTGCCCATAGTTTATGTGTATATGTCGAGAGGTTTTATCGTGGTCGGTATATACATTGATGATAGTATCGTAAAGTTGGGTTAAACCCCTCCCCTTCGAGCCTACGGTTGGCACAAACGGAATACCGATCATCTCGCCTAAGGCTTTATAGTCGAAACGATCGCCATTGCGCTCCAGTTCATCGTACATGTTTAGGTCCACAACCACCTTAAGGTCCATGTCGATAAGCTGAGTAGTAAGGTACAGGTTACGCTCTAGGTTCGAGGCATCCACTACGTTTACGATCACATCAGGATTATTCTCGACAATGTAGTTTCTTACGTACACCTCTTCGGGCGTATAAGCCGATAGCGAATAGGTGCCCGGCAAATCGGTGATGTTGAAGGTGTAGCCCTTATACTTAAACTGCGCCTCCTTATACTCCACCGTTACGCCCGAGTAGTTGCCCACATGCTCGTGCGAACCCGATGCAAAGTTAAAGACCGATGTTTTTCCTGCATTTGGATTACCTACCAGCGCTACGTTTATGGTCTTCCCCAGCTTATTTGCGTTCTCTCTTAGAATATCTTCGGTAATAACGCCCTTAAAGCTGTCTAGAACGGTATGCTTTGCCTCTTCTACGGTAATAACATCAATGAGGGCGGCCTCATTCCTTCGAAGGGAAACCTCATACCCCATGATGTTATACTCTACAGGATCGAGCAGCGGTGCATTCTTTACCACGTTAACGGTTTTCCCCTTCACAAACCCCATTTCGGTAATGCGCTTACGGAAGGCTCCTCGTCCCGAAACCTTCGTAATTACACCCGATTCTCCAGTGCTTAGCTCGCTTAACTTCATTTACGGTATAATATTTTGCACTACAAAGGTACCCACATTAGGGCGTTTACCTATACCCACTTTTAGGTATTTGCAATAATAGATTCAGTACCCAAAATTTGTAAACGTCCTCAACTTTCTTCTCTCAAACAAAGCTGAGCGAAATATGTTATGTGATAAAAAAAATATGCAAAACCTGTTCATCCCGCTAGTCCTGCTGCTCGGATGCAGCACACCAGCAACAAATAACGCTACTATGAAAGACAACGATGCCAACAAATACGAGTTCGCCACATTCGGGCAGGGCTGTTTTTGGTGCGCCGAAGCAATTTTCGCGCAGCTTAAAGGTGTTACAAAAGTAGAGAGTGGCTACTCGGGAGGTAAAACAACAAATCCTACCTACAAGGAGGTTTGCTCCGGCCAAACAGGACATGCCGAGGTTGTACAAATTACGTTTGACCCTACCCTAATCAGCTACGACGAGCTGCTAGAGGTGTTCTGGAAAACTCACGATCCTACCACCCTAAACCGTCAGGGAAATGATGTAGGGACGCAGTACCGTTCGGTAATCTTCTTCCATAACCAAGAGCAAAAGCGTCTTGCTGAAGCTTACAAGCAAAAGCTAGATGCCGAGAAAATTTGGAACAACCCCATTGTTACCGAAATCTCGCCAACTACCAAGTTCTACAAAGCGGAAGATTACCATCAGGAGTACTTTGCCAACAACCCCAGCCAAGCGTACTGTCAGTATGTAATTGTGCCCAAGATCGAAAAGTTTGAGAAGGTGTTTAAGGCAAAGCTGAAGAAATAGCCTTTAAGTAGTTAATGAATTAGGCTAAATCATCACATTGCAATTTCGCAAATCGCACATCGCATTTCTACAATCAACTCCTTAACGTAACCAAACTTTTCGATCCCAGTTTAATCGCTATATTTGCCCCCAAATCAACCTCCTACAGGAGGTGTAACTTGATACGATGAGCCATACCATCACCAAAACGTACAAAAACCTAAAAGCAGCCCACCGCCAGTGGCGCCATGCAGGTCGATGCGCCTACGTACACGGCGAAAACTGGCGCATAGACATCTCCTTTACCGCAAGGGAACTCGACGAGCAACACTTTGTGTTCGATTTTGGAGCCCTTCGTCCGCTACGCCAGCAGATTGAAGACCTATTCGACCATACGCTGCTCATCGATAGCGACGACCCTCAACGATCTTTCTTCGAGGAGATGCACGCCAAGGGAATGGCCGATGTACGCTTCATGCCCTCTGCCGGAGCCGAGGGTATATCCGAAATGGTATTCAGCATGGCAAACGATTTCATTCGCGAAGCAACCAACCAGCGCGTTTGGTGCTCGAAGGTTACCGTTTACGAGGATTCTAAGAACTGCGCCACCTATGAGCCAAGCATCTAGCGGTACCCTTCCCATCTACGAAGCCTTCTACGCCTTTCAGGGCGAAGGCTCGCATATTGGACGTGCAGCCTTCTTTATCCGCACCATAGGCTGTCCCGTACGCTGCAGCTGGTGCGACTCGCCCGGCACTTGGCACAAGGATCATCAGCCCGAAAGCATACAGCGCCTAACGGTTGACGAGCTTGTTGGTCGCGTACAGGAGAGCGGCGCTCCGCTTGCCGTTATTACCGGAGGCGAACCCACCATATACGACCTAGCTCCGCTAACTCAAGCCCTACAGCAGGCTGGCATCCGTACCCACCTCGAAACCTGCGGCGCCTTCGACATCCGCGGCTCGTTCGACTGGATCACCGTTAGCCCCAAGTGGAACCTTCCGCCTCTTCGTCAAAACATACAAAAGGCCCACGAAATAAAGATTGTGGTAGATGGCCCAACCGCCATCGAGGATTGGTGGGAACAAATAGGTTCGCACTGCACCACCAACGATTTCCGAATGGGTGCACCAGACATTTGGCTACAGCCCGAGGCCAATCAGGTTGGAACAGCCATTCACGATGCCATAACCAATGCCGTAAAGAGCTACCCTACGCGCTACCGCGCCGGGGTGCAGCTGCATAAGATCTACAGCTGCGATGCATTGGACCCAAACAGTATGCCTGTGGTTGGGTAGATAAAAATCCTACAAAAAGTAGTCGGAATAGGGATCACATTCAGAGAAGTACTGGGTAGGTGTCTTTCCCGATAGCAGCTTGTAATCGTTTATCATGTGCGATTGATCGTAATATCCGCACTTGTAGGCCAATTCGGTTAGCGACAGGTCTGCATGCTGGTGCTTCTGATGCAAGGTATTCTGAAACCGCACCGTTCGCAAAAATTGCTTGGGCGACGAGCCGATGAACGCCGAGAATGCTCGTTCGAGCTGCTTACGGCTTAAGCACGCCATCGACGATAGCTCATCAATAGCAACAAGCCCTTTTTCGCGATTAATTAACGCAATACAATGGGCCATACGCTTTGTTTCGTACTCCTTACCGCTCCGCTTCAACCGCTGTAAAAGGAATTGCTCTACAATACCAATTTTTTCATCGAAAGTGCGAGCCTCATATAAAGCGAACTCCAGCTCTCCGACCCCAACCTTAACCAGATCCCGTAACGAAACATTCTGATCAAAAAATTCACTTGCAGGAATATCAAAAAACGAGCTTACCCCGTGAGGATGGAATTCGATAGAAAAGATGGAAACCCGACCCGATACCAGAAGGTCGTAGTACCCTTTTTGCTGTCCGCTCAAAACCGAGCAATCGCACAGCTGCTTTCTTCGATCCAACGCTACCGGCCGATTCCCCAAGTAGAACATCAGCTCCATTAGCCCGTTGGGCACTATGCGCTGAACATGCACCTGCCCTTGGGCTAAGCAATCGTCAATAGCCCAGTACTGCTTTACCCAAAGGGATAACGGATATGATGGTTTTGCAAAGTAGTAGCTCACCGCAGCGCTGTTTGAGGATAAAGTTAAACCTTTTGAATGGGATTACGAGCCAAAACCGACTCGTAATCCTTTTGCCAATTAATTATCGCCGTACAGGCCAACCCGGTTTCCTTCGCTATCGATGAAAATAGCAAAGTAGCCGCGCCCCTCAACCTCAATCTTGGTTTTAGGCTGAACAACCTGGCCACCGCACTCCTCCACTCGCCGGATGGCACCATCCAAATCGTTGCCGGTATTAAGGCTTACCAAAGTTCCATCCTTTGATGGATTAAAATCGGGAGCATACGCAATAGACCCATCGCCCGAGGGGAAGCACGCCATCTTCTCGGTTCCGCACTCAAACACCTTCAGCTCCACGCCCAGTACGGCATTGTAGAACTTCACGGCCCTCTTAAAATCGGCTGCGGGGATGTCTACCCACGTCACTAGCTTTTCCATTGCTCTTTCTTTTTAAGATTAAACATCGATTACGGTGCAAAAGTAGGCCAGGGTAAACGAGCAAAATTGTAAAATTGCGACATGTTGCAACCACGGCATTGTAGCTATTGGATTTATTTCGAAGGATTATCCTGCAGATGCTGCTATTACTATGATAACTAAAAACTATAAGTACAGTCAACGATTCATCCGATATATCCCCTCACTATAAAGTGATTTCAGCATACAACCCTATAACTAAACATCATTATGAGAACTAAGTATTAAAAAAATACTCCAACTATTTTATGACTATAAGGGAACAAAAAATGTCAATTCAGAACACGCCGCCGCCGTTGCTAGTCGTGCCGCGTATTCTTGGCGGCAACCCTACTCCGATTCCGCTTTACGAGCACAACCCCAATGGCACAAGAAAAGAGGCCCAATCCCAACAGGTACACCCTTAGCCGATGCTTGAGCTAGGTAAACCTAGCCATTCCACACCCGCAGCAGCAAACCTACGCTCCAATCGTGTACCCTTACGCTAGCTATGTTCGCGTACCTACGGGCATCGACTTGTTTTAGCGGGCTAAAATATGCGCTATCGCAAAGCGCTACGCGTCCTCATCGTCGAAGATCCGGTTGCGCAAATCGGGGCGCTTCTCCCAAATCTCCTGCAGCTTTTCGGAAAACTCCTTGTAGGGCAAATGCAGATCTTCTTCGGGAAACTCGAATTGAATGAAGGTGGCAATATGGTCGCACCGCATCATGTAGTCCTGGTAGTCCTCGCGAATATGGATCGCGTACACAATCAGCCCATCAGGGCTTAGGTCGAATATTTCCTTGTAGTACTTAAAGATTAGGGGCTGAACGATGTCGTAGAAATCGCGCTTGCGCCCCTCCTTCCAGTCGAACGCCTCCTGAGCCTCCTGCCGATCCTCCTCGATCATCTGCTGCTTCTGCTCCTCGGTTAGCCAGGGGAACTGGTCAAAGAACGATTCCTCGAGCATTCGCGGCTTATCGGGTCGCGCGTAGAAGTCGATCAGGTTCTCGAAATCGGTGAATTGTTCCCTATGGTTCACCCCCGCCTTGTCGTCGCACATCAGCGCGTAGAGGCGAACCAGAAAGTAGGGCCCCACCAAGCCGGCAATCCGGTCGAGTTCGTCCAGTACCGTTTTCCTCGTTTCCTTTTTGAAGATCGGGTACTGCTTGTCCATCAGCTTTCGGATCGGAGGCGTAAGCTCCCGCATTATCCTGCAGAATACGTTCGTATAGAAGCACTGTACCTCCAAGTCGTCGTAGCCGGTAGCCCTTAGCTCAACGGGAAAGTACATAAAGTAGGTATCGAACCAGTCCTCGAATTCGGTTCTTTCGTATTCCTCTTCCTCATCTTCGCTATCGTCAAACATGTTGCATTTGTTTTAGTTCAACAATAGAAGGCCGCACCCTTGCTAGCCTTCCGCGCCATCGTCTTTCTTCGCCTTCGAATCGGTTTCCTTGCCCGACAGCAAAGATAGCAGATTAACAACCAAGCCTTTCAAGTGTTCGGAATATTTTGCGACTAGAGATGTAAACGCCATCTGAAGCGCAGCTCCAAGAAGCTGCTTGAGCAAGGTTTTTGGTGGTGCAGAGGTAGCCTCCTCTATTTTTGCGGATACAAAGCGCGAAACGACAATCAGCAGCGCCTCCGAGGCATCCTGCTGTAGCTCCTGTGAGGCTAGAATATCGCGAAGCGATTTCCGTATGATGTTTACCGGCTTTAAGCTTTCGTAGGTAAGGAAGAACTCCTCCTTAAGCGCTACCAGCTCTGCCGCCCGCTTTTCCTCCAGCTTCGAAATCTGGTCTTTGAGTAGTGTTGCAGCATCGGCCTTGCTCATGACGATGATTTTTTAAGAAGTTGCCTAATGATAAAGTTCTTGAGCGGTCGTTTAATCCAGCGCATCCGGCATAAAAAAATGGTTAGCGCAATTGTCAAGAAGAAGCCTGCCACCACAAAAAAACCGAGGTACAACTTCCCCATGGCCTCTCCAATCCATATGGATAGCCCTATACTTAGCAGTATGGAGGAGAAAACAACAGGTACAACAACCGCCCACACGCTCGCTATCGTTGAAACTGCTTCAGAAGATTTATCCACAGCCTTAAGCCTAAGCAGCTCAATGCTAGTTTGGCCATACCGCTGTGCTTTCTCTATAAGCGACTCTACCTGTACTGTTTTATCCTCCATACGCTATCTTTTTATTGAAGCTCTTAGCTTACCCTGTAATCAAAAATCATCAAAAACCGAAGGTGTTCGTTGTGCTTAGCCATCGCTAGGCCGTTTCTCCCTCACCTTCGCTGCTAGCCTTTTCGCGTCGTCCGGCAATGTCGTCAACAACTCTCGAAAAGCTTTCCTTCAAATCCTCAGCCAAATCGTGGCTTCGCTTGGATATCTTCCTGCGGGTTTCGCACCCCTTATCGGGCGCAAACAATACGCCGATGAGCGCACCAACAGCAACGCCTGCCAATACGCCTAGTACAACTTTTCCTGTGGTCATATCGTACTGATTTTAAAGATTAAACTTTACATAGGAGTAACAGCTGGTTGATGGTTTTAGAAAAAAATATTTGGTATAAATGTGTTAAATAACAGAAGCACCCAGCCGTACATTTACAGCAGAACGAGAATTTGCGATGCTCCCTTTTTTATATATATTCGCTGCAAAATTTTTTAAAATGAAAAGTATTAAAGTATTAGCCTTATTTGCCGCTCTTTCAGCACAGGTTGCGGTTGCGAACCCGGCCGAGGAAGCAGACACATCGAAGGCTCAATCGAAAGATCTATCGCTATCACTCGAAATTAAGTCGCGCCACGCATGGCGTGGAGGCCTTACCACCCGCAGCTGGAACATGCAGCCAACCATCGAATACTCGGGAATCAAAAACCTAACGTTGGGAGCTTGGGGATGCTACACCATAAACAACGAATATGCCGAGGTAGACCTTTACGCCAGCTACAGCTTAGGCAACTTTGGCATCACCCTATACGACTACTTTAACCCAATGCCCTCCGAAAATGGTGCCAACCACCACTTCTTCAACTTCGACAAAAATGTAACAGGGCACCTTATTGATGCTACAATCGACTACACGTTTGGGAGTATTCCTCTAAAGCTTATGGCCAGCACCATCGTGTACGGTGCCGATCTTAACGATAGCGGCTCTAATAAGTACTCAACCTACTTCGAGGCTAGCTACGAGCACACGCTTAGCAGCGGACAAACCATAAGCTACTTTGTAGGCGGAACACCACATAAGAGCATGTACTACAACAACGCCAACGTGGTAAATCTCGGCTTTAAGGTATCGCAAGACGTAAAAATCAGCAGCTATACGCTGCCTGTAAACGGGTCTATCGTAGTAAATCCTGCCAGAGGAAATATCTACTTTATTGTTGGTATTTGTCCATTCTAGCATTGTACTGAAGAATCAAGTACCAAGACGCAAGTATCACAACCATGTCCTACAAAACAACTTAAGTGATGCTTCAAAAATATTAGAATAGGGCTGTTGTCAGTAGTGCAACAGCCCTATTTATTTTCTTATCATCATCAAGCCTGCTGCATTAAACCTTTTAATTGCTAAAAATCATCAATCCACATCTCAATCTAAACCGTAGCAACTTTACTTAGCGTCAGCACTTAAGCTCGCACAAAAAGACCTACGGCTTAACCGTTACGGTTTGCAGCATCTACAAGTATCCACTGCTGGCTTCTTCGTTTTTGCTATCTTCACCCTAGTAAAACGGCCAAAATCATCCTGAAAGGGAACAGGATGCAATTCTTCGAATTATTTAAGGCTGATATTCTATTACTTTTAAAAATAACAATGCTATGAGAAAGCTATTTTTTGCCATTGCTGTGGCCTGTATTGGAGTTTTTGCCACTTCCTGCGACAAGAATGAAGATGGAACTCCAATTATTCCGACAATAAGCGCTACCATCGACAGCCAAGAGTGGGTTGGTATTGCCCCAAAGGGTATTCTAACCGGCGGAGTTCTAACCATTGCCAGCACATCGCTCGATGGTAAAGCAGTTACCATCACCGTAAATGGTGATAAGGAAGGTACCTACGAGCTTAATCCGCTTCTACTAAAAACTCAATGTGGCGCAGTCTACAAGCCATCTCTTTTGAACAGCGAGGAGGCAAGCCTTATAAGCTCCAACGGAAAAGTTATTATTACCAAGTTCGACACCAACAAAAAGAGGGTTTCAGGAACTTTTGAGTTTAACCTAACCAACTCAGCCGCTGCAATAGGGCAAATAACCAAAGGAACCTTTAGCGACGTATCGTACTCTACCGTACAGTAGTCATACACTAAATAGTAAAATCGCCGTAATGCACTAATCATTACGGCGATTTTTTATATCCTATTTTCTTCCAAACTAATCTCTCACCTGTCCGCTACCTTCAACCATCCACTTGTACGAGGTTAGCTCATCCAACCCCATAGGGCCTCGGGCATGTAGCTTCTGCGTGCTGATGCCAATCTCGGCACCGAGACCAAACTGGGCTCCATCGGTAAAGGCTGTCGATGAGTTGGCGTAAACAGCAGCTGCATCCACCATCTTTAAGAATTGATCTACTCGATCCTTATTCTCCGAGATGATAGCCTCGCTATGCTTAGAGCTGTAGGTGTCAATATGGTCAAGCGCCTCATCGAACGAATTCACCGTTTTTATGGCCATTTTGTAGTCCAGAAACTCCGTTCCATAATGCTCCTCGGTAGCATGCTGAAGTAATTCTGAGGGGTAGCTCTCTTCTAGAGCAACATAGGCTCTGGCATCGGCGTATATGGTTACCCTTTTCTCAGCAAGCTTAGCACAAAGAGTTGGCAGATCAGGAAGCCGTTCCCTGTCAATTATCAGGCAGTCGAGCGCATTACAAACGCTCACCCTACGGGTTTTGGCGTTGGTGATGATGGCTTGTCCCCTTGTGGTATCGCCCGAGCGCTCGAAGTAGGTGTGACAAATGCCTGCTCCTGTTTCGATAATAGGAATTGACGAGTGCTTTCGTACAAAATTGATGAGGGTCTGGCTTCCTCGAGGAATAATAACATCCACCAAGCCATTTGCAGAAAGCAGCTCGGCAGCAGCAACCCTATCAATTGGTAGCAGGTTTACGATGTTCGTATCAACGCCAAAATCTGAAAGAACACTCTTTACCAAAGCCACAATGGCAGCATTCGAATGATGGGCATCCGAGCCACCTTTCAGGACGGTAGCGTTACCCGACTTAAGGCAAAGCGCAAACACATCAAACGTAACATTTGGGCGGGCTTCGAAAATTACACCGATAACCCCTAGCGGCACCGATACCTTGGTTAGCTTTAGCCCATTGGCAAGCGTTCGTTGCACGCGAATACGATTTAAGGGAGATGGTAGGTTCGCGACATTCCTCAGGTCATTGGCAATAGCCTCGATGCGCTGCCTGCTAAGCAGCAGACGGTCGTACTTAGGATCGTTGGGGCTCATTGCCGAAGCATCTTTGGCGTTTGCCTTAAGAATATCATCAGCGTGGGTAATTGCCCTATCGGCAACAGCATTCAGGATGCTGCCAACAAGAGCATCGTCAAGAAAGCCCACCTTTCTCGATGCCCGTTTCGTATTTTCCAGTATCGATTTAATGCTGCTCATTTTGATTGATTAAAATAACTTGGCCCGATCGTAACTATAAGCTCATGCAACGCCCCTCCTTAAATTGGGAAGGGAATGCCCCTGACGAACAATTGCTCATAGCATCAACCCTTTTACTTAGTTAAACAACAAGAGATGCAAATTGCGTCTCTACCAGCTGTATTTTATTTACTCAGGAAGGTAGAGATAGTCGTAGTGGATAAACGGCTTAGCCTTTTTGCTGCCCAGTAGCGCCTGCGTTTTGGCCGAGTCGTACTGAGCCTTGCCAACGCCTAGCTGATTGCCCTTAGTGTCGTAAATAGAGACTAGATCGCCCTTTTTGAAGTACCCCTCCACCGAATCGATGCCGATAAGCAGCAAGCTGGTGGCCTTATCGGAAAGCAGCACCTCTTTTGCGCCATCGTTCACCACCACGGCCCCCTTGGCAAAGCTCTCGGAGTGAGCAAGCCACTTCTTAATGGTTGATGATGGCTTAGCAGAGGGAACAAAGTGCGTATTCGGTACATCCTTATGGCAATCGAGCAAATCCACCAGCACATTCTCGCGCTTGCCGTTGGCGATATGCACGTTGATACCCTGCTTGGCAATCTTGCGGGCAATGCTGGCCTTGGTAATCATGCCGCCACGACCAAACTCCGATTTGGTTTCGCTGATGTAGTCCGACAGCCCTTTGGCGTTATCCTTTACCTCGCGAATAAGCGTAGAGCCAGCCTCGCTGGGATGCCCCGTGTAGATGCCATCGACGTTGCTAAGGATAACAAGTGCTTCGAACCCCATCATAGAGGCGATAAGCCCCGAAAGCTCATCGTTATCGGTAAACATCAGCTCGGTAATGGAGATGGTGTCGTTCTCGTTGATAATAGGAATGACACCGTTCTCCAGCAGCGTCGTCAGGCAGTTCTTCATGTTGAGGTAGTGCCTGCGATCCTTAAAGTTTTCCTTAGTAGTAAGCACCTGCGCACAGGTGATGCCGCACTCGCGAAACAGGTCGTAGTAACGGTTGATGAGGCGCACCTGCCCAATAGCCGACCACAGCTGACGCGAGGAGACGTCGTCGAGCTTACGTGCCGGTTGCAGCTCGCTGCGGCCTGCCGCTACAGCCCCCGACGAAATTAGCACTACCTCTACCCCCTCCTTTTTCAGCCTCGATATCTGGTCGACCAGAGCAGCCATACGTGCCACATCGAGCATCTTATCGGCTCGCGTTAGCACGTTGCTACCAACCTTTACGGCCACCCGTTTATAGCGTGCGTTCATACTACTTCTTTTTCTCTATTTTTTTATACGATGCAACAAGTCCTTGAATAAGCGACGAGCTGAACCCCTGATGCTCCATCTCGTTGAGTCCCGATATGGTAATACCCATTGGTGTGGTTACCTTATCGATCTCCCTCTCGGGATGGTGCCCCGATCGAAGGATAAGCTCGCTTGCTCCCTTCATGGTTTGAGCGGTGATAAACTGTGCCATCTCGGCGCTAAAGCCAATCTCGATACCACCCTGCGTAGCAGCGCGCATAAAGCGAAGCGCATAGGCAATACCGCACGATCCCAGCACCGTAGCCGCCGCCATCAGCTCCTCGTTAATAATTGCCGTAGAACCTAAACCTTTAAACAGCGACTCAACAAGATCCTGCTTATCGCTCCATCTCTTATCGAAGGCAATACAGGTCATCGACTCGCCAAGGGCGATAGCGGTGTTGGGCATGGCCCTGAAAACAGGGATATCAGCACCTGCGGCTTTCTGAAGCTCGGCAATATTTACTCCGGCAACAAACGACACCACAATTTTATCTGGATTAAGAGCGCCTTTTACCTCAGCCAAAATATCAATCACCTGGTAGGGCTTTATGGCAAGGATAACGATATCGCAAGCTTCTACCGCTTCGACATTGCTCGATAGCACATTTACCTTTTTCTCCTTTAGATGGTCGAGCAGATGGGTTCTCCGCCGAGTGATGTACACGTTCTCGGCAGCCATTGTTTGAGTATGAAGAATCCCCTCAACAAGAGCCGTACCCAAATTCCCCCCGCCAATAATGGCAACTTTTTTTTCGTTCATAGTCCGCATTTTTGTTAGTCTATCTCTTGATCGTACTTTCGGCAAAGATCGCAAATTCCCTTGTAAGGGCAAGCCAGCTCGTGGGTAGTACAGGGTTCAATAATCCTAGGCGAATAGTACAGCGCCTTCGAATCGTCGAGCCACAAATCGCGAAGAAAGGTGTAGCGCATATGCAACGGCAAATTTGCAGGAAACGCCACAATTTTGCCCAACGCATTAAAGGCATTCTCTAGCGCATTGGCCAACGAGCCCGCCTGCTCGTGGCTAAGCGTAGCCGATTCGGGAAGACCAACCCTCTCAATCTTATACTTGCGGTTAAAGATGCCAAAGTAGGCTCCTATTGATACTGCTTGAGCTTTTACCTTCTGCTCCTTGGATATCGCCTTAGAGGTGTGTACCGACCCCATCTCAGCAAAATCCACAATACGCCTTAGCGATTGGTTAATGCAAAGTTCCATAACGAAAAAAATAATAAAGGATGAAAAGTCTATTTACCTAGGGGGAGGTAGGTACGTGCGGTTGCTACCGCACTTTTTGCCAAAAGCGCCGTGTAAATCTTTCCGGGTAATATTGATGACAATGGTTAATCATACATGAAGATTGCTACACGATTCGAGGGCAATATAGAAACTAATTCTACAATTGATACCGCACCTATATTTTTATTACTATTCTTTAACAACACCCCTCAACTTAAAGGGGCATTCCAAATAAAAAACTCAATTCATTTCAGCAACACTCCCTAATTAAACACCCCTTTTAAAATAAAAAACCTGAAAGAAGTAAATCTTTCAGGTTTCAATATGTAAGTTCGATACCGTTTCGATAAGAAAGCAGGATATGCGATATTCGATGTGTGATGTGCGATTGGGGCCCGACTCCCTACTCGTGGCTGCTGTAGTAGCGCATAAACTGCGAGCGCTCGTAAACGTCGAGCGAGCCCAGATTCTTAGGGTTCATCTTTCCTCTAAATTCTTCGATCGACTTGTAGTGATGCTTGCCCATCCACCCGTTAATAAACTCTAGGATTTCGTTGATGGCCTTAGGCCCCTTCTTGTAGAGCACCGAGCACACCTCCACTACGGCAGCCCCGGCCAGCAGCTGCTTGATGGCCGCCTCGCCGCTATGGATGCCGGTAGATGCGGCAACATCTACTAAAGGAACGGCAGCCGAAACGATGCCTACCCAGCGCAGCGACTCACGGATATCGGATGGCGAGCTGAACACGCTAGCCGACTCTACCTTCATCGTCTCAACGTTGATGTCGGGCTCGTAGAAGCGGTTGAAGAGCACCACGCCGTTGATCTTACGGTAGTAGAGCTGATCGACCATATGGGGGATATTGGTAAAGGTTTTGGGCATCTTTACGGATATCGGTATGGTTACAATGCTTCGCAGCTTAGCAGCAATTCCGAGGTACTGCGCCTCGCATGCTGCAGCGTTCATATCCTTATTCGATGCCAAAAAGTAGATGTTCAGCTCCAGCGCATCGGCACCAGCGGCCTCTATGCGCTTGGCAAAGCTTACCCACTCACCAACCGAGGTGCAGTTGATGCTGGCAATAATCGGAATAGACACCGCCTGCTTGGCCTCGCGGATAAGCTTAAGGTACTCCTCCACCGAGTTGTTCACGGCGTAGCTCATAATGTAGTCGTGCGCCTCGGGGTAGTCGCCCTCGTGCTCGTATGCCTGAGCTTCGTGCGTAATCTGCTCCTGGAAGAGCGACTTTAGCACAACGGCTCCAGCTCCGGCGGCCTCCATCTTTTTAATATTGTCGACCGTCGACGTTAAACCCGAGCTGCTTACCACTACCGGATTTTTGAGGGTTAGTCCAAGATATTTTACTTCCAACGATTTCATGGTAGGTTATTTTAGTTATGTTGAAACATTAGCCAATATATAAAATCATTTGGAAGAATACACCTAAAGGTGGAGCATTATACCCAAAGTCCGTAAACCAATATGATTTTTGAAAGAAGATTGAGAGTAAACACCAGCGCAAGATTGAAACTGTTTTTCCCCTCCTTGGGAGGGGTTAGGGGTGGGTTAAGACATATTACCCACCCCTAACCCATTTTCTGTCAGGACTAATAATTGGAAAGTGGTAAATTCCAATTTTCATTTCTTTTCAGGGATGAAAAGAAACGAAACAAAGAAAAATCCTGCACGAAATAACTCGTTCGGTCGCTGCTTAACGCTACCCCTATTTTGTGCGTTGCAGCTAGTTGATGGTTTTTCGGCTAATCAAAATTGTAGATGCTCCGCTCACTCGGACAGATTTCGTGCCTGTTTGGTATGGCTTCGCCATGGTGTTTACGGAATAACCTTACAACTCTTTTCACCAATCTATACCGACTATTCGTTGTTCTTCAATTTTAATTTCCAATTTTATTCATCTATAAATACACCCTCTCGCCAAAGATTGCCGAGCCTACGCGCACCATAGTGCTCCCCTCCTCGATGGCGATGCGGAAATCGTCCGACATGCCCATCGACACCTCCTTAAACGAGGGCTCGCTGGCGTAGTACTTCTGCTTTATCTTTATAAAGATTTCCTTTAGGTCGTGAAACTCGCCGCGCACCTGCTCCACATCGTCGGTAAAGGTGGCCATGCCCATAACGCCCACCATGCAAACGTTCTTGAATTCGTCGATGGCGCCCGAATCGAGGAACTCCGCCAGCTCGGCGTAGTCGAAGCCGAACTTGGTCTCCTCCTGGGCAATGTGCATCTGGAAGAGGCAGTCGATTACGCGATTGTTCTTGGCGGCCTCCTTGTCGATTACCGCCAGCAGCTTGGGCGAATCGACCGAGTGAATTAGCGACACAAACGGCGCGATGTACTTCACCTTGTTGGTTTGCAGGTGGCCAATCATGTGCCACTCGATATCCTTGGGCAGGTCGTTCCACTTCTGGGTTAGCTCCTGCGGCTTATTCTCGCCAAAAACGCGCTGTCCGGCCTCGTAGCACTCCATGATAGCCTCGTTGGGCTTGGTCTTCGATACGGCAATCAGCTTTACATGGCTTGGGATCTCGTTTTGTACCAAGCGTAAATTTTCTACAATACTCATCACTCTACATTTTCTGAATCCAAAGGTATCAAAGCCATCTAAAAAAGCGAAATTGTATCAGGCGAAATTTGAGACGGAGCTTTTGTATAAACCCGAGCACGCACAACCTCGCTCAAAAAAGGGCAGCTACAGCTGCCCTTGTATCGTAAAGCCCAATTGCTACGTTTCTTTGGGTTTTATAATGTAGTTCCATACCAATGCTGCAACTATACCGCCAATAATTGGAGCCAGAAGGAATAACCATACCTGGCTAAGCGCCTCTCCACCTACAATTAATGCAGGGCCAAAGCTACGCGCAGGATTCACCGATGTTCCTGTAATAGGAATGCCTACCATGTGAATTATGGCCAGCGACCACCCAATGGCTATGCCTGCAAACCCGGAGGGTGCTTTGGGACTAGTAGCACCAAAAATCACGATAAGGAAAATAAAGGTAAGCACCACCTCGGCTAGGAACGCTGCCCCTATGCCATACTTCATGGGCGATAGCTCGCCGTAGCCATTTTGCCCCAGACCGTTTGCCGCCAACGAGTAGTCGGCCTTGCCCGATGCTATTAAGTATAGGATAAGCGCACCTACGATACCTCCTAGAAATTGGGCTATAAGGTAGCCTACAGTATCCTTCCCCGAGATCTTACCGGCTACCAGCATCGAAATAGTTATGGCTGGGTTAATGTGGCAACCCGAGATGTTACCGATAGCGTACACCATCACCAAAACGGCAAGCCCAAATGCCATAGAGATACCCAAGAACCCAATCTGCGAGCCTGCAACGACAGCACTACCGCAGCCAATAAGAACGAGAACAAAGGTTCCAATAAACTCTGCAAAATACTTATTCATAGCCATCACGTGTTGAGTATACGCCAATTTACTGAACTTTATGCGTACATATCAAGGCAATAGCCTAAAGTTTAACAGAGGAAAAGGATACGCCTACACGAACCACCCCAATAGGTATTCCCGACTCTCGCTCGAAGAGCGCTCTACTCTCTTTTGCCGTTCTTCTCGGCTCCGCTCGAAGACCGGCTGCAGCCCGAGCGAAGTCGAGGGCGAGGCTATTCATAAAAGCCATGTCGGGAGAAAAAATTCAACGGAGTTTAGCCCACAGAACCGCTGGGAGGAAAACGACGACGGAGTTAAGCCCACAGAACCGCTGGGAGGAAAACGACGACGAAGTTTAACGCAAAACCAAGCTGGGAGTAAAACGACGACGGCGTTAAGCCCAAAACTGAGCTGGGAGTAAAACGACGACGGCGTTAAGCCCAAAACCGAGCTGTGGAGAAAACGACGACGGAGTTAAGCCCACAGAACCGCTGGGAGGAAAACCGCAATGCAGTTAAGCCCAAAACCAAGCTGGGAGCAAAACGAAGGCTTCGGAGAGCATAACCGGGTCGCCGGGTGAAAAACTTCAATGCAGTTAAGCGCAAAACTGAGCAGGGAGGAAAAACACCCCTAGTTTTCCGTAGTCTAAATCAAAGCATAAAGTTCGGCGCGTTTTAAACCGCAATAGAACGTTTTGCGCAAACCAGACCTGACAGGTTTTAAAAACCTGTCAGGTCTACAAGCACCAAAGGTCGCCCCGAAGCTGAGGCGACCTTTTTGGTTTGTCGTAGAGCCGCTATTAATTGCGGCTCTACCTATGCAATTCTACGGTGTTCTACCCCCGCTGCGCGATAGTACGCAAGCGCGCCTCGTCCACAATTTCGACGTGCTTACCCGATAGGGCAATCAGCTCATCCTTGCTCAGCGATGCCAACGACAGGTTTACGCTCTCCTTCGAGAATCCCACCACCTCGGCCAGCTCGGTTCTGGTAAACGGAAGGGTATACCGGGTGCTTCCGAAGTGCTTCATCAGCTCCAGCAGGGTAAGCGCAATGGCGCCCAACGAGTTCTTGGTGTTCTTTCGCGAGAGCTCGCCCACCATATCCTTGGTCATTAGCGACATTAGGTGCACCATTCGGCTGGCAAACTCGCCATTGGTACGGATTAGCCCATCCACAATATTCTTATCGATAAGGCTAACCTCCGAATCCACCAGCGCAACCACCGAAAAATCCACCTGACGATCGACAAACGAGCACATCAGCCCCACAAACGCCTTGGCGGATACGATGCTGATGGTAGTATTCTGGTTGTCGGCAGCAACGTCTAGCTTTACGATACCCTTTTCGAGAAATAGGATGCTCGACATGGCAAAGCCCTGCTTAACGATGGTCTCGCCCTTCTTGTACTTTACGGTGGTGATGCTCGAGAATAGCACATCGCGCTCCCTATCGCTAAGGGCATCGAAGCAGTATTGGGCATCGCACTTGCATGGGTTCATATATCTGATTTTAGGAATAGCGTAAAATTACATCTTTAACGTTGTAATAGTACACCACGGGCGGCTTAAAACTGGTTCGTTGTTTTCTTTTACGATTACGGGTAAGGATGTAGGTTTGTCGGTATAACAAAACCTAAAAGTTATGGCAGATTTACGATTTAGAATAAGCGCGAATAGCGAAACACCAACCAAGACCGTTGTAAAGGCTCGCAACTTTCAGATCACCATCGACGAGCCAGAAGACCTTGGAGGCTCCGACTCTGCGGCCAATCCGGTAGAATACGTGCTGGCGGCTTTCGCCGGATGCCTTAACGTGATGGCGCACGTGGTTGCCCGCGAGCTCAACTTTACGCTTCGCAGCGTAAGCATCGATATTGCCGGAACGCTAAATCCTGAAAAGCTTTTTGGACAGCCCACCGAAGACCGTGCGGGATATAAGGAGATTACCGTAAAAATGCGCCCCGACTGCGATGCCGATGCCGAAACCCTTCAGAAATGGCTAGAGGCCATTGGCGAACGCTGCCCTGTTTGCGACAACCTGAAGAACCCTACGCACGTTAAGCTAGCGCTTGGGAAATGCTAGTATGCCGCGTTTCGGATTTCATTTAGGCACGGTGAAATGTGACCTAGAATAATAGGATGTCTAAAACGTATCACGAAATGGTACCAAAGCCTACTGCAATGTGGTCTAACCTGTCGTGATACGCATATCGTAATACGTAATACCCTTTTTAGATAGCCTTTACGCACAATAGCAAGGTCGCCCCAAAACCGAGGCGACCTTGCTATTTTTCTAACGCCAAAGTCTAACATCTAAAATCTAACGTCTAGCGTCTTACTTCCAGCGTCTAACATCACATTCTACCTAGCCCAACAGGTAGTACAGCCCTAAGAATATCCCACACGAAAGGATTACGGTAACCGGGATGGTTATCACCCAAGCAATAAGGATGTTCTTTATGGTTTTTTGCTGTAGATTCTTTAAGCCTCCCTGCGAAACCATAGTACCCGCAATACCCGAAGAGAGGACATGGGTGGTACTTACCGGAAGCCCTAACACAGAGGATAGGCCAATAGTACTGGATGCCACGATCTCGGCACTAGCACCCTGAGCATAGGAAAGGTGCGATTTGCCAATCTTCTCCCCGATGGTCACCACAATACGCTTCCACCCGATCATCGTACCCAAACCTAGCGCCATCGACACCATTAGTATTACCGGCCAAGGGGCGTACTCGGTAAACTCCTTCAACGCCTTTATATTCTTGGTTAACCCCTTATATTCGCGCTCCGTTAAACCAATTGCGGCATTATCCTTATTGGCCTTAAGGATGGTTTCGTACGATTTGCTCATTAGCACGATGTCGTTGCGAACCTTTAAACGGTTTTCCGCCTTAATCTCATCCTTCACCTCCGATTTTTCGATCTCAGCTTTAATTTCGGCCACCTCAAGCTTAATAGCTGCTAGCTTCTTCTGATGCTCAGCGCTAAGAGCGTTAACATTCATCTTGTTGGTGTACGACTCAATGGCATGGATGTTACCGTACATATTACTTATGCTCTTGGATTTATCGAGGGCAAAATATGCTGGCGCCAAGCTGATAAGGATTATCATGATAAGCCCTACACCCTTCTGTCCATCGTTCGAGCCGTGGAAGTAGCTTACGCTGGTGCAGGTAAGAACCAGGATGCTACGAATCCAGAACGGAGGTTTCTTATTAGGATCAGGCTCTCTAAAAAATCGTTTTTTCTTAACTACTTTTTTAAAGATAAACATCATAAGCATGGCCAACCCGAAACCCAGCAAAGGTGAGATCAGCAACGCAAGACCAGCATCAACCACCTTCTTCCAGTTAAGGGCCACATTGCCATCTACGTTGATGAACATAAAGGCGATGCCCACCCCAAAGATAGATCCGAGCAGCGTGTGCGAGCTCGAGCAGGGGATACCAAAATACCAAGTTCCGAGATTCCAAAATATGGCGGTCAGTATAAGCGCAAAGACCATCGCCATATTATGGGCCAAGTTTTGATCCACGAGCATCTCGAGGGGGAGCAGGTTAATGATAGCCATGGCCACCGCTAGGCCGCCAAAGTATACGCCTAAGAAATTCCAAATCCCCGACCAAATAACGGCAGTACGAGGCTTCAACGATTTGGTGTAAATAACCGTAGCCACCGCATTAGCGGTATCGTGAAAGCCGTTGATGAACTCAAAGGCCAAAGCTGCTATAATGCTTACTACAAGCAGGACGGTCATGCCATCACTCAGTCCAAACATAATTTTAAATTTTAGGTTGCAAAGGTACCAAATCGGAGATGAGGAAAGTTAAGGCAGCTTTTTCAGTATATTAAGATAACGTTAAGTTTAAGAAGCACCTAGAGTCTTAGAGCGCACAAAAATTGATACTGTCAATCACCGATAGGCAGGTGCCGCAAAATGGGAAATAACAGAAATAACAGGCAAGCATTTGCCTTCGTCAAACAAGACAGCAAAAATAAAAGGTCACCCCGAAACCGAGGCGACCTTTCTATTTGTTCTAACGCCAGAATCTAAAATCTAACATCTAGCGTCTAATATCTTTTCCTTACTCCCACTCGATAGTTGCTGGTGGTTTCGAGCTGATATCGTACACTACGCGGTTAATCCCACGCACCTTGTTGATGATATCGTTGGATACCTTGGCAAGGAACTCGTATGGAAGGTGAGCCCAGTCGGCAGTCATACCGTCGGTTGATGTTACCGCACGAAGCGCTACCACGTACTCGTAGGTACGCTCGTCGCCCATTACCCCTACCGATTGAACGGGAAGCAGCATTACGCCAGCCTGCCAAACATCCTTGTAAAGATCGGCGTCGCGCAATCCTTGGATAAAGATGTGGTCAGCCTCCTGAAGTAGGGCAACCTTCTCTTCGGTAACTTCGCCAAGAATACGAATTCCAAGGCCTGGACCTGGAAAAGGATGGCGATCGAGGAACATGGCAGGAATCTCCAGCTGACGGCCTACGCGGCGAACCTCGTCCTTAAATAGAAGGCGAAGCGGCTCAACCACCTTAAGGTTCATCTTCTCGGGTAGTCCACCCACGTTGTGGTGCGACTTAATGGTAGCCGATGGGCCATTTACCGACACCGACTCGATAACGTCGGGGTAGATGGTGCCCTGAGCCAGCCACTTTACATCTTGTATTTTGTGCGCCTCTACATCGAACACCTCGATGAAGTCGCGACCAATAATCTTACGCTTTCCTTCGGGATCGGTTTCGCCCTTAAGGTCGTTCCAGAACTTGTGGCGAGCATCAACACCAATAACGTTAAGCCCAAGAATCTTGTAGGCCTCCATTACGTTATTAAACTCATCCTTACGGAGCAAACCGTTATCAACAAAGATACAGGTGAGGTTATCGCCAATAGCCTTTTGAAGAAGAACGCCGGCAACGGTAGAATCTACCCCACCCGAAAGCGCAAGGATAACCTTATCGTTACCCAGCTGCTCGCGAAGCGAGTTTACCGTTGTTTCAACGTACGAAGCAGGAGTCCAATCCATAGAGCAGCCGCAGATACCAGCCACAAAGTTCTTGAGTAGCTGTAAGCCTTCGGTGCTATGGTACACCTCGGGGTGGAACTGGATACCCCAAGTTTGCTCATCAGCAATCTTGTACCCAGCAACCTTCACATCGTGAGTGCTGGCAACAATGCTGTAGCTATCAGGTATCGATACGATGGTATCGCCATGCGACATCCACACCTGCGATTGGTGGCTGATGGTATGGAAAAGAGGATCGTCATCAACCACATGGGTAAGCTTAGCACGTCCATACTCGCGGCTGTTCGAAGCCTTAACCTCGCCACCGTAGTAGTGCGATAGGAACTGCGCTCCGTAGCAAACGCCCAGAAGCGGCACCTTACCTTTTATGGTTTCCAAATCGGGCACTGGCGCATCTTTATCGCGCACCGAGAATGGGCTTCCCGACAGAATCACCCCCTTTACCGACGAATCGAGCGCAGGAAAGTGGTTGTAAGGATGGATTTCGCAGTAAACGTTGAGCTCGCGCACGCGACGTGCAATAAGCTGGGTGTACTGCGATCCAAAATCAAGAATTAAAATTTTCTCTTGCATATTAGTGTGGATGCTTAATCCTTAAATCGTTTCAGTTCAATAGAAAAGGTTGAGCCTTCCTTTGCCAGTTCGACATTATCGAACTCTTCTTTAGCCTCGCGCAAAAATACCGAATAATCCTTATATCTGGAAGAGAAATGGCCAACTATGAGCTTTTTAGCATTTGCCAGTCGGGCAATCTTACCCGCCTGCTTTGCCGTAGAATGTCCGGTTTGGGCAGCCATCTTCTTAAGTTCCTCGGTGAAGGTTGCCTCGTGGTAGAGCAAATCCACATCCTTTACGTACTCGTGTATCCTGTTCGAATAGGCAGTATCCGAGCAGAAAGCGTACGAACGGGGTTCGTAAGGGATGTAGGTTAGCACCTCGTTGGGTATCACCTCACCATCCTCGAGCGTAAGATCGGCGCCATTCCTTATTCGCACCACCTCGGCCAACGAAAGCTTATACTTCTCGATCATCCACTTGTGGATGTTACGGTGCGGAGCCCTCTCCCTAAACAGGTATCCAAAGCACGACACCCGGTGCTTTAGAGGAAAAGCCTCTACCAGCAACGAATCATCCTCATAAATGATCTCCTTTGATTTCACCGCTACCTCGTGGAATTCTATCTTATACTGAAAATCCTGTCCGAAGTACTTCAGGTGATCATCAAGAATACTCTTTAGTAGGCGATGCCCGTAGATGTGCAAATTGGACTTGCGCCCGAGCAGGTTCATGGTCGATAGCAACCCGAAGATGCCAAAAACATGGTCGCCATGTAGATGGGTGATAAATATGTGATTTATCCGCACCATCTTAAAATGGTTGCGACGTAGCTGAGCCTGAGTTCCCTCTCCGCAATCGATTAAAAAAAACCGCTCATGCACATTGAGCGCATGAGCGGTTGGATATCGGTCTAAAGTCGGCAGAGCCGAACTTGTTCCAAGGATAGTGACGCTAAACTCCACTAAACTGCTGGGTTTTGAAAGAACGACTTAACCTCTTCGGGAGTTGCAGCAATATTAAGTACAGTATCGAGCTGCGATAGCTTTACAAGCTGATCTACCGTTTCGGTTAATCCTGTCAAAACGAAGGTTCCATTTGCGTTTTTGCACAAACGGTTAGCAACGAGAATAGCGCTTAACCCCGACGAATCGCAATACTGGCAATTGCTTAGATCGAGAACTAGATTAGATTCTCCACTGCCTGCAATAACAACCAGCTCCGACTTTAAATCAGGCGCTATGTTGGTATCGAGCTTAGAATCTACCACTTTAATAAGGGTATATTCAGGCAATTTTTCAATATTCAAATTCATCGTACAAGCATTAAAGGATTACTCCTCAGTATTAGCTTTACCTTCCATCTCAGACTTAAGAGCGGCAAGAGCGTCGATATCACCAAGGGTGGTCTTTTCGATGCTAGTCTTAACCTTCTTTACAGCCTTTTGAGTAGCTGCAGTCTTAGCCTTCTTCTCAGCAGCGGCTTCCGATTTCTTTGCATCTTCGAAAGTGCGGCTGTGAGAAACGATGATTCTCTTAGCGCCCTTGTTGAACTCGATTACCTTGAAATCAAGCTTCTCTTCAAGCTTAGCTTGGCTTCCATCTTCCTTTACAAGGTGCTTAGGAGTAGCGAAACCATCAACACCGTAAGGAAGTGCAATACGAGCACCCTTATCTTCTAGCTCAACGATAGTACCTTCGTGGATAGAATCAACGGTAAATACAGTTTCGAATACATCCCATGGGTTTTCTTCAAGCTGCTTGTGGCCAAGGCTCAAACGACGGTTTTCCTTGTCGATTTCTAGAACTACAACTTCGATTTCAGCGCCAATTGAGGTGAACTCAGATGGGTGCTTAACCTTCTTAGTCCAAGAAAGGTCAGAGATATGGATTAAGCCATCTACGCCCTCTTCGATTTCAACGAATACACCAAAGTTGGTGAAGTTGCGAACGCGAGCGGTATGCTTAGAGTTAACAGCGTACTTCTCTTCGATGTTTTCCCATGGATCTTGGCGAAGCTGCTTGATACCAAGCGACATCTTGCGCTCTTCGCGATCGAGGGTAAGGATAACAGCCTCAACTTCGTCGCCCACCTTAAGGAATTCTTGAGCGCTACGTAGGTGCTGAGACCAAGACATTTCAGATACGTGGATAAGACCTTCAACGCCGGTTGCAATTTCAACAAATGCACCGTAGTCAGCCATAACCACAACTTTACCCTTAACCTTGTCACCAACCTTAAGGTTAGCATCAAGTGAATCCCATGGGTGAGCAGTAAGCTGCTTAAGACCTAGGGCGATACGCTTCTTAGCGTCATCAAAGTCAAGGATAACAACGTTAAGCTTTTGATCTAGCTCAACAACTTCTTCTGGGTGATTAACACGACCCCAAGAAAGGTCGGTAATATGGATAAGACCATCTACGCCACCAAGGTCGATGAATACACCGTAAGAAGTAATGTTCTTAACGGTTCCTTCAAGTACTTGACCCTTTTCAAGCTTAGCGATGATGTCTTTCTTTTGTTGTTCAAGTTCTTCCTCGATAAGAGCCTTGTGAGAAACAACTACGTTCTTGAACTCGTGGTTGATCTTAACAACCTTGAATTCCATAGTCTTACCAACGTAAACATCGTAGTCGCGGATTGGCTTAACATCGATTTGAGAACCTGGAAGGAATGCCTCAATACCAAATACGTCAACGATCATACCACCACGGGTGCGGCACTTAATGTAACCCTTGATAACTTCGTCTTTGTCAAGAGCCTCGTTAACACGATCCCAAGAGCGAAGAACTCTTGCTTTCTTGTGCGAAAGGTTTAGCTGACCCTTCTTGTCTTCTTGGCTTTCTACGTAAACTTCTACGATATCGCCAACTTTAAGCTCTGGGTTGTAGCGGAATTCGTTTAGCGATACAACGCCATCCGACTTGTAGCCAATGTTAACTACAACTTCGCGCTTGTTCATAGAGATAACGGTACCATCAACAACCTCGTTAACAGCAACGTTAGATAAAGTTTGGTCGTACTTACCTAGGATATTTTCCTTGGTGTCATCGTACAAACCTTTTTCTGATTCGAACGCATCCCAATCGAATTGATCTACAGGAATAGAAGCGTTCTTTGTTGCAAATTGCTTTGCATTACCTTCTTCGCGAAGGATTTCTTCATTGTTTGCCATTTAAATTAATTTTAAAGCAACTAATGGGTTAGACATTATTTATAGAAAACTCTCAGCCCGCAAAGGTACTCTTTCTTTTCATACAAGGAATAGATTATCAGTATTTTTTTAAGCAATTATAGCACTCTTTATTGGGTTCAACCCGAAAGATACATCAACCAAACGGTCAAGAATACAAAACATCCATCCCATTTTTTAAAAACTGCCTCATCAGACGCTTTAAGAACGCTGTTTTTTGTAATTTTGAAATCTTTTAAACGGCTTACAGGTGTTTAGTAGAAGTAAAGAACCCTCTTCTTTTAAAAATAAAAAGGTTTCTTTGAAGATACTACCATATTAAAACCTTGGGCTGTTAACCGAATCGAAGAAACAAATTTACGCTAAATGAAAATAGCAGTTGTAGGAACCGGATACGTTGGCTTGGTAAGCGGAACTTGCTTTGCAGAAACCGGAACCATTGTTACCTGTGTTGACGTCAACGAGGAGAAAATTTCGCAGCTCAACAATGGCATTATTCCAATCTACGAACCTGGACTTGAGGATATGGTGAAGAGAAACGTTGAAAAACAGCGCCTATTCTTTACCACCAGCCTTAAAGAAGCCATGGTTGGTGCCGAGGCAATCTTTATTGCCGTTGGAACTCCACCCGACGAGGACGGCAGCGCCGACCTTAAGCATGTACTTGCCGTTGCTTCAGAAATTGGCAGGAATCTTCAAGGCTACACTGTTGTTGTAAACAAGAGCACCGTACCGGTTGGTACCGCGCAAAAGGTGAAAAATGCAATTAAGCAAGAACTCGAAAAGCGAGGCGTAGAAGTTCCTTTTGACATAGCATCAAATCCTGAGTTCCTGAAAGAAGGAAATGCCATTGAGGATTTCTTAAGACCCGACAGAATTGTTGTTGGAACAGAAAGTGAAGAGGCACAAAAGCTGATGAGCAAGCTCTACAAGCCATTCTTGCTAAACGGTCATCCGATTGTATTCATGGATCTGCTTTCGTCGGAGCTAACCAAGTATGCCGCAAACGCCATGCTGGCTACCAAAATCAGCTTCATTAACGATATCGCCAACCTATGCGAGATTGTAGGTGCCGATGTAAACCTTGTTCGTAAGGGTATTGGCTCTGATTCGCGCATCGGGAATAAGTTTATTTACGCAGGTGCCGGATATGGAGGAAGCTGCTTCCCAAAGGACGTTAAGGCGCTAATCAAAACAGCGCAAGAACATAACCATACGCTCGAAATTCTACAATCGGTAGAGAGCGTGAACGAGCGACAAAAGAAGGTTGTTTACCAAAGAGTAAAGGACTTCTTTAACGGCAATCTGCAAGGTAAGAAAATTGCACTTTGGGGACTTTCGTTTAAGCCAAACACCGACGATATGCGCGAAGCACCCTCGTTGGTAATCATCGAAAACCTGCTAAAGGATGGCGCTACGGTTTCGGCATACGACCCCGTAGCCATGCATGAGGCAAAACGAATTTTGGGCGACGCTATCCAGTACGCCGCTACACCCTACGAGGCAACCAAGAATGCCGATGCGCTAATCCTGATTACCGAATGGTCGGAGTTTAGAATCATCAACTTCGAGGAACTGGAGAAGAATATGAACCAGAAGTTAATCTTCGACGGACGAAACATCTACGACCCCGAAGAAATGCGCGAAAGAGGATACGTATACTACAGCATCGGAAGAAAACCGATAAAATAGGACACGATGAGCAAGAAGAGGGTATTAGTTACGGGAGGTGCAGGATTTCTAGGCTCGCACCTTTGCGAGCGCCTGCTAAACGACGGGCACGATGTCATCTGTCTGGACAACTTTTTTACAGGCACTAAGGGAAATGTGGTTCATCTCCTGAATAACCCCTTTTTCGAGCTGGTTCGCCACGATGTTATTGCCCCCTACTATGCCGAGGTAGACGAGATCTACAACCTTGCCTGCCCGGCATCGCCCATCCACTACCAGTATAACCCTATTAAAACGGTAAAGACATCGGTAATGGGAGCCATCAACATGCTGGGACTGGCAAAAAGGGTAAAGGCAAAGATTCTGCAGGCATCTACCAGCGAGGTATACGGCGATCCGCTCGTACACCCGCAGCCCGAGGAGTACTGGGGTAACGTAAACCCTATTGGAAAACGCTCGTGCTACGACGAGGGAAAGCGCTGCGCCGAAACCCTCTTCATGAACTACCACTACCAAAACGACGTTCGCATTAAGATCGTTCGCATATTCAACACCTATGGTCCGCGAATGAAGGAGGCCGACGGAAGGGTGGTATCAAACTTCATCATTCAGGCGCTGCGCAACGAGGATATCGCCGTTTACGGCGATGGGCTGCAGACCCGCAGCTTTCAGTACGTCGACGATTTGGTGGAGGGTTTGATCCGCATGATGGCTACCGACGATAGCCTAACGGGCCCAATCAACCTTGGCAACCCTACGGAGTTCTCCATCCTAGAGCTAGCCCAAAAGGTTATCGAGCTAACCAGCTCCAAGTCGAAAATCGTTTTTGAGCCGCTTCCTTCCGATGATCCTATCCAGCGACAGCCCAACATCGATAGGGCAAAAGCGCTACTAGCCGGTTGGGAGCCTCAAATTCAGCTAGAGGATGGCCTACGAAAAACCATCGACTACTTTAAAAGCACGCTATAAGCCTACTGGTCTTATTGTATAGCATATATTTAATGGTCATTTTTGTACCGCAAAACAGCCAATATGAATAGAGAAACCTATGCCGTTATAGGATGCAACGGGCAGCTGGGAAGCGAGCTAAAGGAGCTTTCCGCCAACCTGCCGATTGATTTCAAGTTCTACGACTATCCCGAAATCGACATAACCAAGAAGGATGAGCTGCTGGAAATCCTACGGAAGGATGCTCCCGGAGCAATCATCAACTGTGCAGCATATACGGCAGTAGATAAAGCCGAAACCGAGAAGGATGCAGCGCTTGCCGTAAACGGTATCGGCGTAAAAAACCTTGCGGATGTGGCCAAAGCGATTGATGCTTGGCTTATCCACGTATCAACCGACTACGTGTTCGATGGTACCGCGTGCCGCCCTTACGCAGAGACCGATGCCACCAATCCGCAATCGGTTTATGGGGCAACGAAGCTACAGGGCGAGGTGTACGCCACATCATATAGTAAAGGTATCGTAATACGTACCGCGTGGCTTTACTCCACCTACGGCAACAACTTCGTGAAGACGATGCTGCGCCTGGGTAACGAGCGCGAGAGCCTTAACGTGGTATTCGATCAGGTTGGAACGCCAACCTATGCGCGCGACTTGGCCAAGGCCATTCTTGCTGCTGCCGAAAAGGCAACCGCCACCAACGACACCACCCTTGCCGGCATCTACCACTACAGCAACGAGGGCGTTTGCAGCTGGTACGACTTTACCCGCGAGATCTTCGACATCGAACGAATTGCGTGCAAGCTCTCGCCCATCGAAACGAAGGACTACCCCACCCCTGCCAAGCGCCCCCACTTCAGCGTTTTCAACAAGAAAAAGATAAAGGCCACCTTCGGTATCGAAATCCCTCACTGGAAGCATAGCTTAATAGAGTGTTTGAATAAACTAAATAGTAAGTAACGATGAGCAATGCAATTGAGCCACAAATTGCCGAAAGGGCAATGGTTTGGATAAACGGCAACTACGACAAGGCCACCAAGAAAGAGGTTAAGCGCCTGATGGACGAAGATCCTCAGGAGCTAAAGGAATCGTTCTACCAAAACCTGGAATTTGGAACGGGTGGACTCCGTGGCATCATGGGCGTTGGTACCAACCGCATGAACATCTACACCGTTGGCATGGCCACCCAAGGGTTGGCCAACTACATAAAGGCGCAGTTTGGCAGCGAGGCCGAGCTGAAAGTTGCCATCGCGCATGATAGCCGCAACAACAGCCGCCTGTTTGCCGAAACTACCGCCAAGATCTTCGCCGCAAACGGCCTTACCGCATACCTGTTCGAGAGCCTACGCCCTACACCCGAGCTGAGCTTTACCATCCGCGAGCTGGGCTGCAAGGCGGGCGTGGTGGTTACCGCATCGCACAACCCCAAGGAGTACAACGGCTACAAGGTGTACTGGAGCGACGGCGCACAGATCATCGCCCCACACGACAAGAACATCATCGCCGAGGTGAACAAGATTAGCGGCGTGGACGAGGTGAAGTTCGAAGGCGGCAACGGCCGTATCGAGATCATCGGCGAGGAGATCGACCGCAGGTACATCGACAAGCTGGCAACGCTATCGCTATCGCCCGAGATCATCGCCAAGCATGCCGACCTGAAGATCGTCTATACCCCCATCCACGGAACCGGCCTTATGCTCGTTCCTCGAACGCTGGAGCGCTTTGGGTTTAGGAACATCATCCGCATACCCGAGCAGGATATCATTGATGGCAACTTCCCCACCGTTAAGTCGCCCAACCCCGAGGAGAACAGCACCCTGGAGATGGCCATCGCCAAGGCAAAGGCCGAGGATGCCGACATCGTGCTGGCTACCGACCCCGATGCCGACCGCGTGGGCGTGGCCGTAAAAACCGCCGATGGCAGCTTCGAGCTCCTCAACGGCAACCAAACCGCCTCGCTCCTCTTCTTCTACGTGCTGAACCGATGGAAGGAGAACGGGCTGCTAAAGGGCAAGGAGTACATCGTTAAGACGATCGTGACCACCGACCTGCTGTCCGAAATCGCCCAAAGCTTCGGCGTGGAGGTGTACAACGTGCTTACCGGCTTTAAGTACATCGCCGACATCATCGGGAAAAACGAGGGCAAGAAGAGGTTCATCGTGGGCGGCGAGGAGAGCTACGGCTACCTGGCCGGCGAGTTCGTGCGCGACAAGGATGCCGTGATTGCCTGCGCCCTGATCGCCGAAACCGCCGCCTGGGCCAAGGAGCAGGGCAAGACCCTCGACCAGCTGCTGAAGGAGATCTACGTGAAGTTCGGCTTCTTTAAGGAGAGCCTGCTGTCGGTTACCAAGAAGGGCATCAGCGGGCAGGAGGAGATCAAGAAGATGATGGCCGACTTCCGCAGCACCCCACCGCAAACCATCGCTGGATCGAAGGTGATGCTGATCCACGACTACAAAACCGGCGAAACGTTCGATACCCTTAGCGAGCTGCGCTACGAGATTGCGCTACCCAAGTCGGATGTGCTCCAGTTCATCACCCAGGATGGCACCATCGTATCGGTGCGCCCATCGGGCACCGAGCCCAAGATTAAGTTCTACTTTGGCGTTAAGGGCAGCCTGGCCAGCGTTGCCGACTACGGCAAGGCCAACGCCGAGCTCGACGCCAAGATCGAGCAGATCGTTGCAGACCTAAAGCTGAAGTAACCAGCAAATCCTACATAGAACAGCCCCACAGCCTAGCGCGGTGGGGCTGTTTCGTTTTTCTACATTGATGATCCAGCGCATACCTTGGCGCTACAGATACCCACAAGGCCAATCGGCATGCATAAAAGGCAGCCGCAACGCTGCGGCGACAAAAAATGCATGCATAACGGTCTGCCGCAAATCTGCGCCAGGCAAAAATGCATGCATAATGGGTCGCTGCAAAACTGCGGCAGGCAATTATGTATGCAGATTGGGGTGCTGCAAATCTGCGGCAGGTAAATATGTACGCATAAAGGGCAGCCCCATACCTGCCACAAGCAAATCCCCATAGGGATAAGGCTGCCGCAACGCTGCGCCAGGCAAATACCCATAGGGATAAGGCCGCTGCAAACCTGCGGCAGGCAAATCCCCATAGGGATAGGGCTGCCGCAACGCTGCGCCAGGCAAATACCCATAGGGATTGGGTCGCCGCAGCGCTGCGGCAGGCTAATACCCATAGGGATTGCCCCCACAAGCCCCATAATGGCCCCACGCCCCTTGCGGGCAAGCCATTTCTTGGTACATTTGCCGAGAAACCATCAAAAGATAATCCTAAAAACATCCAGCACCATGAAATCGTACCGCAAGGAGCTCTGGTTCGACACCCACAGCCGCCGCCAGCTCATCAACATCACCCCCACCATAGAGGAGTGCCTGCGCGAGAGCGGCATCCGCGAGGGGCTGCTGCTGTGCAACGCCATGCACATCACCTCGTCGGTTTTCATTAATGATGATGAGAGCGGCCTGCACCACGACTTCGAGGTGTGGCTCGAGAAGCTGGCCCCCGAGAAGCCCCACACCCAGTACAAGCATAACGGCTACGAGGACAACGCCGACGCCCACCTGAAGCGCCAGGTGATGGGCCGCGAGGTGGTGTGCGCCATCACCAACGGCGAGCTCGACTTCGGCCCCTGGGAGCAGATCTTCTACGGCGAGTTCGACGGCATGCGCCGCAAGCGGGTGCTGGTAAAGATTATTGGGGAGTAGGCCTACTCGAAGAACTTATCGGGGAAGTTAACCAGGTACACCCTCTCGGTGGCGCGGGTAAGGGCGGTGTATAGCCAGCGCAGGTACTCCTTCGACACCATGTCGTCTACGAAGTACCCCTGATCGACGAACACCGTCTTCCACTGCCCGCCCTGCGCCTTGTGGCAGGTCACCGCGTTGGCGTACTTCACCTGCAGGGCGTTGTAGAACGGGTCGCGGCGCATCTCCTTGTAGCGCTTCTGCTTCGAACCGATGTGCATGTAGTCCTCCGACACCTTCTGGAAGAAGGTTCGGCTCTGGTCGTAGCTCAGCGAAGCCGAATCGGAGGTTAGCGTATCGAGCATGATGTAGCAGTCCACCTCCAGGTCGCCGTAGTCCACCAGGCGCACCGTCACCTCGGCAAAGCGGAAGTCGTAGCGCTCGTGGTAGCGTCGGATGCGCACCACCTCCACGATGTCGCCGTTGGCGATAAACTCCAGCTCCTTAAAGCCCTCGGTCCAGAAGTAGCTATTCTTAACCACCATCAGCAGGTCGCCGCGCACCAGCTCCTCCTCGCGGTACAGGATACGGCTTCTTATTCCTTGATTATATCGATTAGCCAGCTTATTGGAGCGGCACACCACAATGGTATCCTCAATGCCAACCGCATCGTAGGTGTCCGACAGCTTTTCGATGAGGTCGCCACCCGAAATCCGCTCGATGTCGGCAAACCCATTCAGGCAAAACTTAGGCTGAACGATCTCCTCGGCTTCGATCATCGACCGGATGGCCGTAGCATTCTCCAGAATACCCGAAGCCTGATCCTGGCGAACCACCTCTCGAAGCCACACCTCCTCGACATCGGCGTAGTAGCCAAGCTCCTTTCGGTCGAGCGCCGGACTATTCTCTTTGCCAACGGGCGGCAGCTGGGCGCTATCGCCAAGCAGGATTAGCTTGCAGCCTCTCCCCGACTTTACGTACGAGATGAGATCCTCGAGCAGGTTGCCGCTGCCAAACGCATTAGACTCACGGTTCGAGTCGGCAATCATCGAGGCCTCATCCACTATATATATGGTATCCGCCGTCAAGTTTCTATCAAGGGAGAACTTCGCAACAAAATCGTCAGCGGTCTTCTGCCGGTATATCTTTTTGTGAATCGTTAACGCTTGCTCGCCAGAGTAGGAAGAGAGCACCTTTGCAGCTCTACCGGTAGGCCCCAACAGCACCACCTTCTGCTCTAAGCGCAACAGCACCTTTACAAATGCTGCAATCAGAGATGTTTTACCAGTACCAGCATACCCATGCATTTTAAGGATGTAAAAAGGCCGCTCGTCAGCAATAAGCGAAGCCAAAGAATCAATAGCGGAGCGCTGTCCCACAGTAGGTTCAAAGGCGAATTCTTTCAGCACCAGCTCTTCAATATATTTTTTTACCATAAAAAAAGAAAACTCCCCCCCTGTTAGAGTTTTTTTATATATTTGTCTGCAAACATAAACTAATTCTGTCAAATGAAAAAAGTGCTTCAGATTGCCCTCCTGATCGCTATAGTAGGATTGGGGTATTTGCTTTACAAGAGTATTGCAAAACCAATTCAATATGAGGATGAGCAAGCAAAACGTAATGGAAAAGTTATCGAAAGACTTAAAGACATCCGCGCTGCTCAAGTAGCATACAAGTCGGAGTTTGGCAAGTACACCGGTAGCTTTGACACTCTTGTTAACTTTGTGAAAACTGGTCACTTTAACGTAGAGCAGCGTATTGGTTCGGCAGACGACTCTGTTGCCGTAGCAAAAGGCTTGTTAAAGCGTATTAAAGTACAGGTTCGAGTTCTTGACTCGCTTTTCAAAGGCAACACAGCAAGAGTAGACTCTCTCCCATACATTCCTTATGGTGGTGGTGCTAAATTCGAAATGGGTGCTGGAGAAATCATGACAGCCTCAAAAGTGCCTGTTAAGGTTTTCCAAGCATTAGCGCCAGATTCTATTATTTTCAGAAGCTTTGTTATTGATGATGAGGATTTCAAGCAAATCCTTATAAACAAAACTTATGGGAAGAAAAAGGCAGACAAATATCCAGGATTAAAAGTAGGTTCGCTTACCGAAGCTACCAACAATGCTGGAAACTGGGAGTAAAACTATGGTGAAGCAAGAACTTCTTGATCAAAAGTTAGTTCTAGAGCAAACCGAACAGTATAAGTTATCCATTCAGGTTAGCCTGAATGGATTTTCTTTTTGCTGTATGGATGACAGAACTAAACGATTTGTAGCATTAAAAGACTATGCTATAGCCAACTTGTCGGGAACATTTGACGAGTTGTGCTTCCATATTGAACGAATTCTTAAGGAAGATGAGCTGCTAAAACGTCCCTACAAAGAGGTTAGATGTATGCTCGTAAGCCAAATGTTTACGCTTATTCCATCTGAGTTCTTCATTAAGGAAAAATCATACGAATACCTAAAAGCTCTAATACCCTTTTCTGCTAGCGAGGTAGAAGTTCACCATGCTCGAATAAAAAATAGTAGCATAGTTTCGGTTTATGCACTCCCCATCCCCATAACCTCTGCAACAAGAGAGGCTCATCCCAATGTCTCGTTCTACAACCAAAGCATACCTCAAATCACCAAACAACTAGCCGAGAAAACAACCAGCCAGTACCAGCTATCTGTATTTATTCATGACAATTTGGTAGGCTTTAGCCTTATGGATGGAGGCAAGCTAAAAATATACACAGCATACACCATCGAAAGCACTAGCGATTTAGTATACTATGCGCTACTCCTGCTTAAAGAGCACGATATTAAACCTGCCGATATAGAGGTGTACGTAAGCGGAACCATAGAAAAGCAGAGTACTCGCTTCGCAGAGCTAAGCCAATACCTGCCAAACCTAGCGCTAGACTTGGTTCCTAAGGGATTTGAGTACTCCTACCTTTTTAAATACAGAGCAGAACATCAGTTTGCCAATCTTTTTAAGCTAGTTGAATGCGAATAGTTAGCGGAAAGTACAGAGGAAAGCATATCGTTCCTCCAAAGAATTTTAAGGCACGACCAACTACAGATTTTGCCAAAGAAAGCTTATTCAACATTATTTCGAATAACTACAACTTCGAAAACATTTCGGCATTAGACCTATTTTCGGGAACAGGAGGAATAAGCTACGAGCTAGCCTCGCGCGGATGCCCCGACGTTGTTTCTGTTGAGCTTAACCCTGTTCATCATGGGTTTATTAAAAAGACTATCGAGGAACTAGGATTTAAGGAACAGATCCGAGCCATAAAGCAAAATGCATTTATTTTTCTTAAGGGGTGCAACCAGAAGTTCGACCTCATTTTTGCCGATCCACCCTACGACATGGAGGGAATTGAACAGCTTCATGATATCATTTTTGAAAAAAATTTGCTTACCGACGAAGGATGGTTTATACTGGAACACTCGAAAGACAGAGAGTTCAGCAACAAGCCCTTTTTCATCGAAAGACGCAGCTACGGCAGCGTAAATTTTAGCATTTTCGGCAAAGAGTAGCGCCATTTTTTTTACCGAGCTATTGCGGATAAGAAATCAATTACTACCTTTGCAACGCAATTGAGGAAAGGCAAAAGCCAAAAATCAAAAGCAACCCTGGTTCGGTAGTTCAGTTGGTTAGAATGCCGCCCTGTCACGGCGGAGGTCGCGAGTTCGAGTCTCGTCCGGACCGCTCTAGAAAAGCGGAAGTAAAAGCAAGTTCTTAAAAATTTTGGTTCGGTAGTTCAGTTGGTTAGAATGCCGCCCTGTCACGGCGGAGGTCGCGAGTTCGAGTCTCGTCCGGACCGCTCTAGAAAGCGGAAGAAAGCAAGTTCTTAAAATTATTGGTTCGGTAGTTCAGTTGGTTAGAATGCCGCCCTGTCACGGCGGAGGTCGCGAGTTCGAGTCTCGTCCGGACCGCTCTAGAAAAGCGGAAGTAAAAGCAAGTTCTTAAAAATTATTGGTTCGGTAGTTCAGTTGGTTAGAATGCCGCCCTGTCACGGCGGAGGTCGCGAGTTCGAGTCTCGTCCGGACCGCAAAAGCCCTGCAAAAACTAAGTTTGCAGGGCTTTTTGTTGTTCCATGCAATTGTCTGACGTGACATTACCCTTCAATAAAAACTTTCCAACCAGATAATATTAATCTCTGCCAACTATAACAAACCACTTCTAAATATTCTTCACTGAATGGTTTAAATTCTCCCAAAGCTATTGTCCACATTCAAATAATAGCACACCTTTGCGCGATGAAAAAAAGGGCAACAACCAGCGGTAAGCCTTCGGCAGACCGACATAGCAAGTCTAAAATCACGAAACGTTCGGGTACTAGTTGCCCTACAAAAAAACAAAGCTCCGCACAACGCAGCAGCGAGGCTAATTCCCCAAAAAAAGAAAAAATAATCGTTCATACGGATAAGAGCGAAGATACGCGCATCAATAAATATATTAGTGAAACAGGATTCTGCTCACGACGCGAGGCCGACAAACTAGTAGAACAGGGACGCGTTACCATTAACGGCGTAAAGGCGGGAATGGGCGACCGAGTTCTACCTGGACAAGCAGTAAAGGTTAATGGCCAGCTTATTGCTGGCGATGAAGAGATGGTTTACATTGCCTTTAATAAGCCTGTAGGCATCACCTCCACCACCGACAGAAAGGATAAAAGCAACATCATAGACTATATCTCGCACGAGAAGCGCATCTTTCCCATTGGCCGCCTTGACAAGGATTCGCAGGGGCTGATCCTGCTAACTAACGATGGCGATATTGTAAATAAGATACTACGCGCCGGCAACAACCACGAAAAGGAGTACATTGTAACGGTGAATAAGCCCATCACCGAAAGCTTCGTTAAGCGCATGGCAAGCGGAGTACCTATCCTCGGGGTAAATACTCGCAAGTGCGTTATCGAAAAACTCTCCGAAAACACGTTTATTATCATCCTGAAGCAGGGTTTAAATCGGCAGATACGCCGTATGTGCGAATATTTCGGCTACGAGGTAACTAAGCTAAAGCGTATCCGCATCATGAATATCGAACTGAATGACCTTAAAGAGGGACAATGGCGTAACTTAAGAAAAGATGAGATGATAGCCCTAAACAACCAAATTCAGAAATCGGCAAAGGACACCAATAAGCGACACTAAAGGGTATCACTTACGCTGTGATTTACGATAGCGGATGCAACACCATGGTGCATTTTGCTGTTTGCTATTTTATGCATAACAGCAGCATTTTATGGCAGTCAACCCATTTCTCAAGAAACTATTTATAGCAACATTACTTGACCTATCATTTTCTTTAGGTCAAGGTCAGGATCTGAAGTACACCACAACCTTTAACTTTAACGTCGAAAATGACTACATAAGCATCAAGATAAGGGGAAATGACCGTTACTACTCGGAAGGTATGCTGCTAGGGTTCACCTCTCCGGTAAAGAAAAAAAATCTATTTGATAGAATAGCAATTGCCTCATCCGATAACGCCTTTCGCATTCGCTCGTTTTCGCTAGAGCATCAAATTTACACACCCCACCATATAGGGAATCCGAACTTACAGGTTGGCGACTACCCCTATGCTGCACTTCTTGTAGCAAACTATGGCAACCGTTTTTTGGAAAAGGATTACTCGTTTACCTCAACCCTCACCCTTGGGGTACAAGGACCTGCTGCTTTAGGATATGAGATACAATCGTTCCTCCATCGAAAAGTATTTGGGACGAATATTCCTCAGGGCTGGAAACACCAGCTACCGAACGATCTCGCAATTTGCTATACGTTCGCTTTTGACAAGCTTATTTACAGCACTTCGCGCGTAGAAATTATAGGCAATACAGAACTACAGTTAGGCACCCTTCACAACACCTTTAGATTAGGCCCTATTTTCAGATTTGGAAGACACTATTCCTTCTTTGACCCATGCACCTGGCTATTTGTAAGAGATAAGAGCACCATCAAAAGGCAACTATACCTCACTGTAGAGCCTTTCCTAAAGTTTGTACAAGGAAACTCGCTACTTGAGGGAGGACCTACGAACTCTCCAGGAAGAGCATGGGGACAACCTGAATCAAAATACTACCATATTAACCGCGACCAAATGGAGCGCCTTGTATACGGCTATAGTTGGGCGTTACACTACGTCAATAAATGGTTTTCGATAACATTTCAGGAGCACCTGCAATCGGCAGAAATAAAAGGGTTACCAGCACACGAGTACGCAAGCGTGAAACTTGGCATTAAGATGTAATGGTTTATTTTTATGCTAGCTCCGAAAGTTCCAGCCAACGCATCGATTTTTCGTCGATAAGTTCGATAACCACACCTATACGATTCGACTTTTCGATAAGTTCGTCGGCGCTGAGCGCTCCAGAGTTAAGCTGCTGCTCGATCAGCGCCTTTTCGGTCTCCAAATCGGCAATTTCCTGCTCTAAGCGCTCGTACTCGCGCTTCTCGTTGAAGGTCATCTTACGCGGACGGCTGGTTTCCTTAACAGCAGGCTTATCCTTCGATACAGCAGCTTGCTGTACGGCCTTTTGAGCTTCACGCTGCTCCTGCTCGCGCTGGATTGCCCACTCGCGGTAGTCGCTGTAGTTGCCGGGGAAGTCCTTTATTTCGCCATCACCCTCGAAGGCGAAGATGTGGTCTACCACCTTATCCATAAAGTAGCGGTCGTGCGATACGACGATTACACAGCCGGTAAAGTTCTGGAGGTAATCTTCGAGCACCTGAAGCGTCATAATGTCGAGGTCGTTGGTGGGCTCGTCGAGGATGAGGAAGTTGGGGTTCTGCATCAGGATGGTGCAGAGGTATAGGCGACGCTTCTCGCCACCGCTTAGCTTGTAGATGTAGTTGTGCTGCACCTCGGGCGGGAACAGGAAGTGGTTTAGGAACTGCGATACGGTGAGGTTGGTACCATCGCCCAGCTTCACCACTTCGGCTATCTGACGGGCGGCATCAATCACCTTCATCTGCTCGTCGAACTGCAGGCCCTCCTGGCGGTAGTAGCCAAACACAACGGTTTCGCCGATATCAATCTTACCAGAATCTGGCTTAATGGTTCCCACCAGCGTATTAAGGAAGGTGGATTTACCCGTTCCATTCTTGCCGATAACGCCCAACTTTTCGAAGCGCGAGAAGGTATAGGTAAGATCATCCAAAATCACCTTATCGCCAAAGCGCTTGCTGACGTTGTGCATCTCGAAAATCTTACTACCCAAACGCGATGCCTCTACCTCCAAACGCACTGAGCCATCGTTGCGCTTCTGCGAGGCCTTATCCTTGAGCGTATAGAAGGAGTCGATACGAGCCTTCTGCTTGGTTCCGCGGGCCGATGGCTGGCGGCGCATCCACTCCAACTCGCGGCGGAAAAGGTTCTGCGCCTTATCGACCTCGGCGTTGAAACTGGCGATGCGCTCATCGCGCTTCTCGAGGTAGTAGCTGTAGTTGCCGCGGTAGGGGATTATAACGCCATGGTCTAATTCGAGGATGGTGTTACAGACACGATCGAGGAAGTAGCGGTCGTGCGTTACCATTAGCAGGGTAATGCGGGTTTTGGCGAGGTAATCCTCCAACCACTCCACCATCTCGAGATCGAGGTGGTTGGTGGGCTCGTCGAGGATGAGGAAATCGGGCTCGTTGAGCAGCACGTTGGCCAGCGCCACGCGCTTCTGCTGCCCTCCCGAAAGGGTTTCGACCTTCTGCTCGAAATCGTCGATCTTAAGCTGCGAGAGGATCATCTTAGCCTTTACCTCCAAATCCCAAGCCTTGAGCACGTCCATCTGGTGCAGCACCTCGTCGAGACCATCGGTTTGGTTGTGCTTTACCATCTCCTCGTAGCGGGCAATCAGGTGCACCGCCTCGCTGGATGAGGTGAAAGCCGCATCGAGCACCGACATCCCGGCCTTAAACTCGGGGCTCTGCTCGAGGTATCCTACCCGAATATCGTTACGGAAGATGACCGATCCTTTATCAATACCCTCCTTACCGGCAATCATGCTGAGCAGGGTGGTCTTCCCTGCCCCATTTCGGGCAATAAGGGCCACGCGATCGCCCTCGTTGATGCCGAAGGAGAGGTTTTCGAATAGGACTAAATCGCCAAACGACTTGGATAGGTTATCGACTTGTAGAAATGCTGACATGGACGTACTAAATTTTGGCCAAAGGTAACTATTTAATGAGATATGCGAGATGCGATTTGAGATGTGAGATTTGCGATTTGCGATTTGAGATGTGCGATAAAAGCAAAGCGGCTGCTCCGATTATCAGGAGCAGCCGCCAATATCTAACTTTACGGTATTCTCTTTTACTTCAGCTTCGACACCTCGAAACACCATGCGTAGCTGCAAGGCGGATTCTTACGAAGCTTAGCAGGGATTGAAATGCGGAATCCTGCACCATCCTTCTTCCAACTGAGGTTGCCCTTGTAGCCAAGCAGCATTACCTTGGCTCCCGATGCTGGTTGGTGAGATGTTACATGAATCTCGGCTGGCAGCTCGCGCTCGCCCTCCTTGGCCATATAGATGAAGTAGGTTTTTCCATCGGGCTTTTGGGTTAGGCAAATGTTTCCCTCCTTAAACGGGGCAACGGCATTTGTATTGTAGATAGCCTGGCTGTTTACCTTCATCCAGCTGCCGTACTCCTTAAGAAGGTTGTAGGCGCCATCTGGCCAAGTTCCATCGGGGCCTGGTGCTATGTTTAGAAGAAGGTTACCACCCTTTGCTACGATATCTACCAAAAGTTGAATACCCTCGCGACCGCTCATGAACTTGGCGTTAGGTACGTACGACCAGCCACCGCCGGCTATGATGCACGACTCCCAAGGGTAGGGAAGCGACTTTTCGGGCACCCTATTCTCGGGGGTTAGGTAGTTCTGGTTCTTGCCATGCACGGCGCGGTCTACCACAATAAGGCCGGGCTGCTTCTGGCGAGCCTTTACCACCAGCTCGTCCATCTTTATATCCTGATTTACGATACGATGCTTAAGGAAGCCGCTCTTAGCCTCGGCAGCCATTCCCTTGTAGGCTGCAGCAATATCCTCCGACTTCTTCTTGGCAACCCAGCCGCCATCTAGCCAAAGGATGTCGATCTTTCCGTAGTCCGATAGCAGCTCGAGGATTTGGTTGTGGGTAAACTCCACGTACTTGTTCCACTTCTCGGGGTAAGCCTCGGGATCGTAGTTTACGTTTCTATCAAAAGGAGGATAGTAGGGATCCCAGTACGACTCGCAGTGCCAGTCGGGCTTAGAGAAGTAGGCTCCGGCCCAAAGGCCCTGGTTACGGAAGGCGCTGAAGACCTCCTTAGCGATGTTGGCCTTGGGGTTAGCCGAGAAAGGGCAATCCTTATCGGTTACCTTGTAGTTCGTGTACTTAGAGTCGAACATGCAGAAGCCGTCGTGGTGCTTGGTGGTAAATACCACGTAGCGCATGCCGGCATCCTTAGCGGCCTTTGCCCAAAGGTTGGGATCGAACTTCGATGGATTGAAGGTGTTCTTTAGCCCCTCGTACTCCTTCTTGTAGTCGAAGTAGCTGTGGGTGTTCTTTCCGGCGGTACGCTGGCACCAGCCTTCGTCCTCGGGGCAAAGCTGCCAGCTTTCCACAATCCCCCACTGGCTGTAGGTTCCCCAGTGCATCAGAAGCCCAAACTTAAGGCCCTGCCACTGCTTAATCTTCGCCGATGCCAGCGGATCGGTTTCGGGCACGTAGCGCTCGTCCTCGTAGATGGCCTGCGCAAAGCTGCAAAGCTGCATCGCAACCAGCGCGACTAGTAGTATACTCCGTTTCATGTTGTCAGTATTTGAATAATAGTTGATCCTAAAATTGGTTGTTGCACCCTATCGGGCAAATGCAAATGTACCAAAAACTAGCAAGCGAGTGGTTGTGCTTCGAATTAGAGCAGAAAAGTACGCTAAGCATCTCCTTAGACAACAAAAAAAGAGACGGATATATAATCCGTCTCTGGTATAATGGCTTCACAGCCTACGATTCAAAATTGATTAATTTACTGAGCAGTGTTATGAACTTTGTCTTTTTGTAGGGTATACAACCAATGGGGCGTACACCCTACCCGATCGTGATGTTTTTTTTTTACGTTTTCGTCAAAAAATGGTCAGCAATACGCCAATGCCGATTAAGACAACCGGCATCAGCCAAAACAAAAAAGCCGCACCCGTGGCGCAGCTTCGGAAGTGTGCTGGGTAGCCATGCTACTTAAACAGCGTTGCGAATAGCCGAGGACGGTCTTCGAGGGCGATACGGGCCACCGTGTAGAAGTCGCGCATCCACTTTTCGGCCTCGGCAAATGCGGCATCCTTAAGGGCAACCGCATCCCTCGATTCGCCGAGCTCGCGCACGTACTCGGTACGGGCCTTTTCTACCTTGGCAATCTGCAGCTGAGCGGCAGTGATGTCGGCCGCAGACACCTTTAGCTTCGACACGGCGGTGCTAAGCGCCTCGTTGGCCGATAGCCCAAAGTAGAACTTCTTTACCGATTCGATCCAAGGAAGGTAGGCATCGGGCTCGGCTACGTGCACATCGAGCTCGCGTGCAGCGTTGGCATCGTTGCGAAATACGTACTTAGCCTTTTTCCGGTGAAGGGAGTACATGGTATCCAGCGTTTCCGACTCCTGAACAAAAATCCGGTTGGCCGCAATGGCCTCGTCGCTCTCCTTACGGTTAACATCGTAAGCGGCACGAGCCTTAACAAATATAGCCTTACCTGTAGCAACAACTTCGGGCGTGTATCCCAGCTCGGCCATGGCTGCAGCAACCTCGGGCTGAGCGGTGACGTTTTCTAGCGATGTTCTCCATTTTTCGAGAACTTCCGATTCTCTTCGAGTGCGGTTTGTACTCATAATGCTTACATTTAAATTAACAAAATCTATATAGAGTAAAGAACTCTCAAACAAAACATTGCCTTCAGCCTCATTTCATCCAAAAACTTCTGTTCCCCTTGTATGTATATGCGAATTCCCGAATCTACTTTCCCTAAATCTGAACCTGCGGCCCGTTAACCCAAATCCAGCTGCGCATAGGGCAACCTTGCGGTTCGGCGGAGCAATCTTAAGGTTCGGCGAGCAAATCTTACGCCCGGCGAAGCAATCTTACGGCTCGGCGAGCAAATCTTACGTCCGGTGGAGCAATCTTACGGTTCGGCGAGCGAATCTTAAGCCCGGTGGAGCAATCTTACGGCTCGGCGAGCGAATCTTAAGCCTCCACTGTTAATCTTTCAGTAAAAAAAGAGCTACAACGCCTTGAAGATATAAAATATTTTAATCAATAATACCAATCCAGCTAAATTGAACGAAGAAGCCCCGCAGCATCAAGACTCTGCGGGGCTTCTGATATGTCATACTAAATTCTACAAAGGGATTCGCCGCTACGACCTAATCCATGTGGCCCTATGCCACAGGTACTCGAGCGGGCCCTGCTTGTGGCGCCCTAGCCACCAGCGGCAGAAGAGCCATTGGATGGCTACCAGCCCAAGGGCAATCAGCAGCGAGTAGGTGGCCCCGGTGTAGAAGTAGAGCCCTAGCCCAAAGCCGTAGTAAACAAACGAGCCCATGATGGACTGCATCACGTAGTTCGAAAGGCTCATGCGGCCCAGCGGAGCAAACAGGTTTAGGAAGCGATGGAAGAGGCGCTTCTCGAATAGCAGCACAAACAGGGATACCCAAACCAGCATAAAGGTAAAGCTTACCCAAGTTGTGAATATCGAGAGCAACGGACTACGAAGCGCCTCGCTGCCGATGCCATGCTCTATGCCGTACTTTGCGCCCCAAAGAGCTCCGTAACCGAGCACCGCCAGCAGCAACGTCTTCTTCCAAAAGCGCAAGCTCTTTTCCGATGCTACAAAAAGCCCATTTCTACCGGCCAACATGCCCAGCATGAAAAGTGCAGGCGCCTGAAATACCCTTCCGGTCTCCCAGGTCCAGTTGTACACCGCCAGCTTGCCGTTGGTAAGGTTTCCGGCTACCGTAGCCATAAACGATGATCCGGTAATGTACTCGCCCATCTTGCCAAAGTACTGCCACGAGGCCGGATTGGGCAGCTTAGCGCTAGGATCGCTAAGCCCAACAAAGAAGCGCCCCCACTCGAAGGGCTGAAGCAAAAGCACTACCGCTGTAATAAGAACGGCCCTATCGCTCCAACGGGCAACCGGAATCAGCGCAAAGCCCAAAATGGCGTAAATGGTAAGAATATCGCCCTGGTAGAAGCAGGAGTTAAGCAGCCCAAAGCCGAACAAAAGCAGAAGTCGCCAGGCAAATCGCCCCCTGAAGTCCTTGCCCCTCTTTCCCTGGCTATCGGATTGAAGGAAAAACGTTAGGCCAAAAAGCAGCGCAAACATTGCGTACGACTTGCCGGCAAACATAAAAAACAGGGTATCCCAAATGCCCTTATCCAGCGCCACCATCCAATCTGGCAGGTTGGCGGGCAGATGGTACACATCGAAGTGCTCGAGATTGTGCAGCAAAAGGATGGTTACGATGGCGAAGCCGCGCAGGGCATCAACAACGTGCAAACGCGTAGAGTTAGTTGCTCTCATAAGCTATGATTAGGTGTTTAAATACGATTATCGGATAAAAGTAATCGGACGGCCGTGTTTTCCAAACACCATTACCGCCTCAACCTAGCAACAATCGCCTACGGCCCGACCTCGTGGCAGCCTATATCGATTAGGAACAGGGCTAAAGAACAAATTCTTCCGATTGTGGTTAGTAGATAAAAAAAGCTAAACAATGGATAGCAGCTGGCAATACGCAACGCTCGAGGCAACGATACTGCTCATCATATCGCTTGCCATCTACACTTCGGTTGTTTGGAACATCCGAATCCGTAGCCGAATAAAGAAGTGGCACCTAGTGGCGCTATACTTCGGGCTTCTCTTTCAGCTTGTCGGGGTCATCATTATGGATTCCATCCCAAACATATCGTCGATACCCAACTACATTCACCCAATCTTGGGGCTTCTACCCTTCCTGATAATGCTGCTCCACACGGTTTGGATCAACCGCATCTTCCTAAACAATGGGAAAAAGGATGAAAAAACGGCAATCCCCTACAGCTTCATAATTTGGGCTATTTGGCTGATACTTTTTTTGATTTCGATGTACGTTGGTGCGCTTATACACCCGTAGCAAGGGTGTGCCTATAGCCCAACGGTTTGCACTTTTCTACGCCACTTACTATCTTTTCAACAAACCATTAACAACGTAGACGATGAAAATAGGATTAATCGGATTTGGAAAGGCCGGCAGAGCAGCAGCGGCTGTAATCTTGCAGAATAAGAGCGCCAGCTTAGAGTGGGTGCTTCGAAGGAGTACCGTACTGGAAAATCGTTCGGCTGCAGAATTTTTAGGAATCGAATCAAGCGATCCCTCCCTCATCTATTCACTAGCACATACGCCAGTGGCAGCGCTTCTTGACGAGCACCCGGTCGATTTCATTGTCGATTTTTCGTCGGAAACAGGAATTGAAGCCTACGGAGAAGAGGCAGCCAAGCGAGGCGTAAAAATAGTATCGGCAGCATCGCACTACCCCGAGTCAACAGTAGAGTACCTCCAAGAGCTCTCTAAGCGAACCGTAGTGTTCTGGTCGGCCAACATCACCCTAGGCGTAAACTTTATTATGTACGCGGCCAAATTCCTTAAGAAGATTGCTCCTTGGGCCGATATTAAGATATCGGAAGAGCACTTTAAGGAGAAGAAAGGGATATCGGGGACGGCCAAGATTATTGCAACCGTTCTGGACATCAACGAGCAGGATATTAACACAACCCGAGTAGGAGGTATTGTAGGCCGGCACGAAATCGTATTTGGGTTCCCCTACCAAACGGTTCGGCTCGTTCACGACTCCATCTCGCGCGAAGCCTTTGGCAATGGAGCCCTTTTTGCAGCCACCAACCTTACAGACAAGACTACCGGATTCTACCGATTCGAGGATATACTTCGTCCTTACTTCGTTATGTAGATATAGGATCAGGTATCAAGACTTTTCCCAAAAACAAAAGCGCCTACCGCTTAAAAGTGGTAGGCGTTTTCTATAAATTATCTCTAAATTATCCCAGACAGGGTTTTATATCCTGTCTGGGGTAATTTAGAGTCTAATCAATACTTTACTGTAGTTGGTCTACCATTAAATGAAACCTTTACAGATAGCGTGCGGCTAGCTGCATCGAACGTTGGCTGCGCCTTCTTTCCGTTAACGGTAACTGTAGCAGATACCCTATCAACATTCACCACCCTTAGCGTAATAGTGCGGCTGATGGGCTTGCCGGGGTAGCGCCCGCCGTTGCTGGCAATGGTGATGGTGCGCTTGCCATCGGCCTTAAAGGTGATGAGCTCGTACTGCTTGCGCTCCCAGCTCTTGTTGGTCTTTCCATCGTCATCAAACAAAGTATAGGCTGATGGTTTGGCCGATGGGTAGTAGGTAACCACCAGCTTAGCGGGATTGTACTGCTTGGTGTTCATCAGCCCCGGCGCTGTTGGGATAAACGAACCACCCTTGACGAAGATTGGCATATCGGCAAGCGTTACCTTTTCGGTGATCCATTGGCCTCCGGCAAGCGGCTGCTGCGAATGGTGGTAGCTGTACCACTCACTTCCAGTAGGGAGGTATAACTTGCGCGAAGTGGCTCCGCTATCAAGCACAGGGGCAATGAGAAGAGCATCACCCCATAAATACTGATCTTCGGCCTTGAGCGCATCAACATCCTTAAAGCTGCGGAAGAAGAGCGGCTTTACCAGCGGTTCGGCGTTGGCCATGTGGTCGTAGCCCAAGGTGTAGTTGTAGGGCAGCAAATCGTAGCGCATTTGGATGTACTTGCGGGCAATGCTCTTGTAGGGCTCATCGAACAGGGCCGCCTCGCTAGGGTAGCTGTCGGCATTTGGCAAGTAGTCCTTTAGGGCAGTTCCATGAGGACGTAGAATTGGCGAGAAAGCCGACATCTGCATCCAGCGCACGTAAAGCTCGTTGTCCTGCTTGGCAAAGGTAAATCCACCGGCATCGCTGTGGATGTAGGGGATGTTGCTGATGCTCATGGTAAGCATGATGGGCAGCTGCGCGCGGAATCCCGGCCAGTGACGCCCCACATCGCCGCTCCAAGGGAAGATGATGTAGCGGGCGCTGTTTGCGTATCCTGCACGGTTAAGGTTGAATAGGCGTACATCGGGATACTCTTTCTCAAACTTGGTGTAAAGCATCTTATTCCAGTAATGACCAAAGATGTTGTGCACCTCGTTGGCCGCGTAAAGACGGTTGGAGTAGCCTAAATCCTTTAGGTTGTGGTAAACATCTTCGGGATGGTTCTCGGGTTCGCCCAAATCGCCCCACCAGCCAGAGACGCCAATATCCATCTGTCGCTTATACTTGCTCCAGAACCAGTCCTTGGCATCATTTCGGAACATATCAATAATACCACCCTTGCCAAAGTAGAAATTCTGCAGGGTGTAGGTTTTACCAAGACTATCGGTAGCCAAGTAAGGAACCGACTCGTCGTAGTTGAGCGTACCCTTTACGATGTATGGTTCGGTAATGAGCACCGTGTTGATGCTGTCGGCGGTAAAGTCGGCGATCATTTTCTTGGGGTTGGGCCATGCCTTGCGGTTTACCCACTCGAGGTTGCCCACGTAGTTCTGGATGCTATCGCCAAACCAGAATAGGTCGATGATAATGGCATCCATCGGTATGCGATCGGCCTTCATCTTTGCCTTGATGTCGCGGATTTGCGCCTCGCTGCGGTAGCCAAAGCGGCTCATAAAGTTCCCGAACACCCAACGTGCGGGGATTGGCTGAGTGCCAATCATCGAGGTATAGCGCTTCAGAATCTCCTCGGGATTTTTACCCGGGATGAGGTAGAAGGTTAGCTCGCCGCTCTCGAAGCCCACGCTCATGCGTTTGGCGTCGCCCTTGGCGATGTCGGCAAAGCCTTTCGATGGATTGTCGAAGAAGATGCCGTAGCCGCGGCTCGACATAAAGAAGGGCAGGCTGTAGTTGAGGTTCTCCTCTCCCATCCCGTAAGCGTAGTTGGGACGGTTGTAGAGGTTTAGGCGATGCCCGCGACGGTTCATCGGGATGGCACGCTCGCCGCCTCCAAAGATTTGCTCACCCGGCATCAGCTCGAAGCTGAAGCCGTTGTTCAACCCCTCCTTTAGTGCGGTAAGGCCGCTTAGAAGGGCCGTACTGCCATCGTTAATGGCGAAGGACGAGCCGTTATCGGCAACCATTATGGTGCCAAAACCTTTTTGCCTATCCCCCTTCGAAACTACCGCTACCTTTTGAGGCTTGGTGGTTACGGCATCGGAAATTTGCTGGGTACGGGTGTAGCCGGTTGGCAGATAGGTAGCCTTTACTATTCCGTTACCCATACTCTGGAAGGTCCATTTACCCTCCTGTTTTTGGCAAGTAAGGGCAGTTGCATTAGAAAAGGTTGCTTCACTCAGCTGAGCTACGGCCACCCCGCTAAGGGCAACAAACCCTAAAATGCCCATCAGACGTTTTAGCTGCATATGCGTGTGTTTATCGCTTTAGGTTTATTCTACACTTCTGTTACTCCAATACTGTCGCAAACGTTTGCGAAAAATTGGCTATCAGCAGGTTGAAGTTATGCTTTTATAGGAAAACAGCAAAGTACTTTTTTTGATGGCGAAACAGAGGTAAAAGCAACCGATTTAAACGATCATCATTTCAATTTAAAGGTTAGGAGATAACGAACAAGATTCCGGATACGGCTGCGTATACGCCAACGGATGGGCTAGTACGACCGGCCTTCGCTGATAATTGACTAGCGACTGCTGAAGAGCCGGTAGCGACAGCTGATAATTGACTAGCGACAGCTGAAGAGTGGGCAGCGACAGCTGATAATTGACCAGCGACAGCTGAAGAATCGGTAGCGACAGCTGATAATTGACCAGCAACAGCTGAAGAGTCGGTAGCGACAGCTGATAATTGACCAGCGACAGCTGAAGAGCCGGTAGCGACAGCTGATAATTGACCAGCGACAGCTGAAGAGTCGGTAGCGACAGCTGATAATTGACCAGCGACAGCTGAAGAGTCGGTAGCGACAGCTGATAATTTACCAGCGACAGCAGGAGAATCGCCATCTGCAAAAAAAGAAGGGAATACTTCTCAGCAATCCCTTTCTAAAACGTAAAATTAACACCGAAACGACAGCCCCAACACCCACAACCTTTCAGAAAAGGCGTAAGCCGGCCATCGTTCTTTATTTTGTGATGCGCGATAGTCCGTAACCCAAAAAGCGCTAGGCCCTATGCCTGTAGGCTGTTGGCTACAGATTCCGTCATACCGTTTACCATCGTGTACAAATCCAACAAAAGCAATAAAATGCTTCTGCCGATACTGCATACTTAGCTGCTCTTCTAAATGCTCTTGGTGATTTGAAATGCTACCTGAGGTTGCCCTGCAAGGGAGCTTATGAAAGCGTTGTAGAAATACCATCTACAATAGCCTGTGCTTTAGTAGGAGGCGAATATAGCGATTCTACTCTACCGATAGCCCCCTTTAACAAAAAAACCATGCATTTTCTGTGTCGTGTAGCCTGGTGGCTGGTTAAAACGGGGCTATCCAAAAAGTATCACGGCACACGTATCACGAAATGCAACCAAAGCCTACTGCAACGTGGTTTAACCTGTTGCGATACGCATATCGTGATAGGTGATTCCCCTTTTAAGACAGCCCCAGTAAAAGCTACAGCTCGGTTGCGGAAAATAACGCCTCATCCTACAAGTTCTACCACTCGTCCCCTTTTAATTGATAAGGGGCTGCTACCTATAGATATTTGTACTGTAGTCAAGCGACAATAGCAAGATTCGTCAAGCAGATCGCAAGGACAATAAACAGTAAAACCATAAGGTAACGTAGGTTTGCCGCCAAAATAAACGGATACGACTATGATAAACAAGCTCTTTCTTACAGCATCATTTTTAGCATTTACAGCAGCAGCGCTTGCCCAGGTAACCATTAAGGGGAGGATAACCGACAAGTCGGGCAACCCGCTCATCGGAACAAGCGTGGTAGTTAAGGGCAGCATCGACGGCACCTCGGCCGACACCTCGGGAAGCTACATCCTAAAAACGCGCAGAAAGGGCTTGCAAACCATCGCCGCCTCGTTTATTGGCTACGAGCCCTTCGAGAAAACGATCAGCTTAAGTACTGGCACCATAGAGCTCAACATCGTGCTCAAGGAAAAGGCTACTGCCATACAGGATGTGGTGATTACCGCAGGTGCCTTCGAAGCTGGCGACAAGAAGAAGGGCGTTACCCTAAAGCCGCTTGATATCCTAACAACGGCCAGCGCAACAGGCGATATCTACGGTGCAATTAACACCCTGCCGGGTACGGCCACCATTGCCGACGATGGACGGCTCTTCGTACGCGGTGGCGATGCCTACGAGTCGCTTACCTACATCGACGGGCTGCGCGTAAAGAAGCCCTACTCGTCGACTACCCCCGACCTGCCCTCGCGCGGAAGGTACTCCCCTCAGATGTTTACGGGTACAACCTTTAGCTCTGGCGGATACTCGGCCCAGTACGGACAGGCGCTCTCGTCGGCGCTCATCCTCCAAACCACGGGCATCGCTCCAAAATCGCAATGGGGCTTAGGAATCATGAGCGTTGGCGTAAACGGATCCGAAACATTCGCAAACGAGCGCTCGTCCATTTCCGTTCAGGTAGACTACTACAACCTGAAGCCCTACTTAAGCGCCGTAAAGCAGCAGCACAAATGGAACAAGTACCCCGAAACCTTTGGGACAACCGTGGCTGGCCGCCAAAAAATTGGCAACGATGGGCTGCTTAAGCTGATGGCAACCTTCCAAAGCAGCCACTTCAACCTCGACTATCCCGATTACAACAACCAGGCACGCGCTATGGCCATCGACCTAAAGAATAGCAACCTATACACCAACCTTACCTACTCCGATTCGTGGGGGAAAGGCTGGAGCATCAAAACCGGAGTGGCCCTATCGTTGGATAAGAACAACGTGAAGCCGGGCATGAGCAAGGTAGATGAAACGAATACCTACTTCCAATCTAAGGTTTCGGTGAAGAAGGAGTTCAGCAGCATCTTCAACATAACCGGAGGTGCCGAGCTAGCCCCCAACCGTTTTAGGCAGAGCTACAGCGTAAACAGCAGCACCGTGAGCAATACCAGCTATACCGACAACAACACCGCAGCATTCGTAGAGGGCGAGGCAATGCTCTTCAACAAGCTGGCCGTACGAGGTGGAGTACGGAGCGAGTACTCCGATCTGCTGGGCGACTTTAAACTTGCGCCACGTGCATCGTTGGCATGGCTGCTGGCCCCCTGCTGCCAGATTTCGGTAGCCAGCGGCATCTTCTACCAAACACCCGAAGACCAGCTGCTACGCTTTACCCACGATCTGAAGTTCGAAAAGGCTACGCACTACATCGCCAACTTTCAGGTAACCAAGAACGACAGAATTTTCAGAACCGAAGTTTACTACAAGGAATACGACAACATGGTGCGCTTCGATGGGGTGAAGTTTTACGATCCAACCCTCTACAACAACGGCGGCAACGGGTTTGCCAAGGGCCTCGAAGTATTTTGGCGCGACCAAAAAACCGTACGCAACCTAGACTACTGGGTATCGTACTCCTACATCGACAGCAAGAGGCTCTACCGCGACTTTACCGAAAAGGTTACCCCAACATTTGCGCCAAAGCACAACGTATCGGCAGTTGGCAAATGGTGGATCAGCAAACTAAGCACCCAGCTTGGCGCTACGTTTAGCTACGCAACCGGCCGCCCGTACGACGATCCATCTACACCGCTGTTCATGGATAAGCTCACGAAGGAATACATGGATGTGAGCATCAACGCCAGCTACATCTTTAAGCTCTTCGGGAAGACATCGGTGCTGTACACCCAAATGGGCAACCTGCTCAACCGCGAGAACATCTACGGCTACAACTACTACCGCGATGCAAACGGACAGTACCAAGCCGCTAAGATCACCGCATCGACCAAGCAGTCGTTCTTTTTCGGGGTGTTTCTGAACTTCTAAAGAATAAAGTATCAAGACACAAGTATCAAGACCAAATTCAAGGAAACGTCTTGTGTCCAACATTTAAAGTCTAATATCTAACGTCTTAAAAACAAAAAACAATGAACGCAAAAAGATTTTTCTCAGTGATTATTGCCCTAGTGGCTATGGTTGGAGCTTACGCTCAGGATTACTCGGCCGATGTGGACACCCTAGTTCAAAGAATGAATAAGGATCAGAAAAATGTTAACTACTCGCTGTATGCAAGCCAGTTTAAAAGCTTAGCGCAAACGGAACCGAACCGCTGGGAGGCCAGCTACTATATGGCCTACTGCAAGATAATGCAAGCGTTTAGCCTAAAAGGCGAACAAATTGATGCCCTTTTAGACGAGGTAGACCCCGTACTAGCGCAGCTGCAAAAGGCAAATCCGAACGAATCGGAGATACTAGTGTTGGCAGCAATGTCTAGCCAGGCTCGCATCAGCGTATCGCCAATGAGCCGCGGTATGAAGTACACGCAAATAGCCACCGAACTTCTTGAAAAAGCCATTGCGATGAACCCAGAAAATCCAAGAGCGTACATGCTCAAGGCAATGGGCATAGCTCATACCCCAGCCGTATTTGGAGGCGGGAAAGACAAGGCAAAGCCTCTCTTCGAGCTGGCTAAACAGAAATTCACCTCCTTTAAGGCACCAAGCAGCATCTATCCAACTTGGGGCTACGAAATGAACGAGGGCATGCTGGCGTACTGCAATAAGTAGTCTGGCACCCTAGCAATACCCGCTGGGTTAACCCTAACTCTAGCGGGTATTATCTTAAGAAAACGATAAGCCAAAACCTACTTTTTTGCTACATTCACTCCCTTCAAACTCTTTTAATGATGAATAAGAATTGCCTAATAAAAAATGCGTCCGATTGGGGGGTAATGCTACTTATCAGCGTTGCTATCGGATTTTTTATCACGTTCATATTCGATGGATTTAGCATATTCAACATTAGCTGGTACCGCTTAAGAACTACCACGCTAATCTCCACAATTATCGGCATTTTGATGTGGAAAGGAAACCAAAGCATACAGGTTTTAATAAACCGTAAGTTCCCTTGGGATGTGAATCCGGCCAAAGCGTTTAGATGGAACATATCCATTTCCAGCATCTACAACACTATAGCCGTCTTTATTATCTATACGCTTTTCAGCATCTACTATTCACAAGGAGAATTCGATTTCGGTAAGCAAGCAGAAAATATCATCATAAATTCTACCATAATCTCCTTTATCAGCTTCTTCGTTTGGACGATCATGTTCCTTCGCAAGTTCTTCAAAGGGTTTAAGGAGCAGGTCATAAAAGAGGAGCAGTACAAGCGCGATATCGCCGTTTACCAGTACGAGATGCTGAAGAATCAGGTAAACCCCCACTTCCTCTTCAACAGCCTTAACGTGCTCACCTCGCTGGTGGAGACCGACCCCGATGCTGCAACCAAGTTTATCCGCAAGCTGGCCGAGGTGTACCGCTACGTTTTAGACATCAAGGACAAGGAGCTGGTGCCGCTAAGCGAAGAGCTGAGGCTAGCTGAGGCCTACGTGTACATGCAGAAGAACCGCTTCGGCGATAACCTGATTGTAAACAACAGCGTTAACCCCGACAGCAAGCAAATTGTTCCTCTAGCACTCCAAATGCTTATTGAGAATGCCGTTAAGCACAACGTTGTATCATCCGATAAACCGCTAACCATCGATATATACGAGAATGGAGGCTACCTGGTATGCGAGAACAACCTTCAAAAGAAATCGACCCTCCCCGACTCCAACACCATCGGCCTAAACAACATCAGGGAACGGTACGTATTTCTGACGCACACCCCCATGGAGTTTGGCGAAAAGGACGGCAAGTTTGTGGTTAAGCTACCGTTGGTTTAAATCTGAAGATATTAGACATTAGATTTTAGATATTAGACATGCGAACGCAAAGATTAACCTCCGACGCCTATTCAGTGCTATATCCCCCGCTTGACCGCTGAGCGTAGCCGAAGTGGCGGAGAATATTCTTCGAAATAGCATTAAGCAAAACATGGAAGGACAACCAACATCTAACGTCTAATATCTAAAGTCTAACATCTAATGTCTATCATCTAAAATCTACCCTATGACCTGTATAATTGTTGAAGACGAGCGTCCGGCAGCCGAAAGGCTAAAGAAGATGGTGGAGCAGTACGATCCAACCATCGAGGTTGCAGCCCTAACCGACTCCATATCCTCGACGGTGGCCTACCTCAGCAGCCATCCCCATCCCGATTTTATGCTAATGGACATCCAGCTGGGCGACGGCATCAGCTTCGAGATCCTGGAACAGGTAGCCATAAGCTGCCCCATCATATTCACCACGGCATTCAACGAGTACGCCATTAAGGCCTTCAAGGTAAACAGTATCGACTACCTGCTTAAGCCCATCGACAAGGACGAGCTGGAGGCTGCCCTGAAGAAGCTGAATGGACACCTAGCCAGCAGCATCCCGGCAACGGTGGTTTCGGCAGAGGCCATTGCCCAAGCCATGCGCATGCTTACCGGCACCTACAAGGAGCGCTTTATCACCCGCATTGGCGACAAGCTCCACATGCTCCCGGTTAGCAGCATCGCGGCGTTTACCAGCATGGAGAAGTCGACCTACGCCTATACCCTAGAAGGAAAAATGGTGAGCGTAGACCATACGCTCGACCAGATTGAGAGCCTGGTAGACCCCTCGAAGTTTTTCCGCATCAGCCGTAAGCACATCGTGGCGCTCTCGGGCATCACCGATGTGGTGGTATACTCCTCCTCGCGCTTAAGGCTCAACGTAAAAGGGGTTAAGGACGATGAGGTAATCGTCAGCCGCGAGAAGTGCGGCATGTTTAAGGAGTGGCTCGACCGCTAAATATATAATCTTGGAGAAGACGAGAATGTGAACTGTTGCTTGTAGAAATGTGATAGCAACTATGCAGATATAGAGACTTTATCTTACATAAGATAAATGAAAAGCGGTTGCCCACATTGGACAACCGCTTTTCATTTGGCGGAGAGAAAGGGATTCGAACCCCCGGTACTGCAAGCAGTACACCTGATTTCGAGTCAGGCCCATTCGACCACTCTGGCATCTCTCCGGCGACAAAAGTAGTAAAAAGAGGCTACCCTTGTAACGGATAGCGAAAAAAAATGGGGAACAAATCAAATAATTGTTCTACAGAAAGGATATCGAGCGGCTTAATTGGGTGGTTATTTTATCTTTGTTGCAAATTATCCAAGAAAGGTACCGTTATGTTTTGGGTTGAATTAGCGATTGTTCTTACTGCAATTTTTGTAGGTGCTCGTTTAGGAGGAATAGGTCTTGGTATTATGGGCACAATGGGATTGGCTGTTCTCGTCTTTGGCTTTGGCTTGCAGCCTATGCAAGCACCTATCGATGTCATGCTAATGATCCTTGCTGTTATTACGGCGGCAGGCGCGCTACAAGCGGCCGGTGGGCTCGACTATATGGTGCACCTGGCCGAAAAGATGCTCCGCAAGAATCCTAAACGGATAACCTTCTTTGGGCCTTTGGTTACCTACTTATTTACCTTTGTTGCCGGCACAGGACACGTTTCATATTCGCTGCTTCCGGTGATTGCCGAGGTAGCTGCCGATAGCCGCGTTCGACCAGAGCGTCCGCTGTCGATTGCCGTAATTGCCTCGCAGCAGGCCATAACAGCTAGTCCTATATCTGCCGCTACGGTTGCCCTCCTTGGTATGCTTACGCCCTTTGGATATACGTTACTGGATATTCTTATGGTTGCCGTACCAGCTACACTTATCGGGGTATTTATTGGAGCGCTGGTAGCATCAGGCATGGGTAAGGAGTTGAAGGATGATGAAGAATTTCTAAATAAGTTACGACGGGGGGAATTCTCCTTCTTGGATAAAAAGTCAAAAGAAGCAACAGTAGTCCCTTTAACAGCAAAACTATCTGTATACCTATTTCTTGCAGGAACCGTACTTATTGTACTCTTTGGCTCGATTGATGTCCTTCGTCCTTCGTGGACTGTAAATGGCTTATCAACCAAACTAGGGATGCCAGAGACTATTGAGATTGTGATGCTCACCATGGCGGGATTGATGCTGCTCTTCTGTAAGACTTCGGTTGATAAGACCGTGAAGGGCTCAGTTTTTACGGCAGGGATTCAGGCGGTGATTGCCATATTCGGTATTGCCTGGATGGGCGATACTTTCTTTAAAGGTAATATGGAATTCCTCGAAGGAGGGCTAAAGAGTATGGTTATTGCCTATCCATGGCTGTTCGCTGTGGCGCTTTTTGTTCTATCTATTCTACTATACAGCCAAGCGGCAACCGTAAGAGCGTTGATTCCTTTTGGCTTGGGACTTGGTATTCCTGCAACATCTATCATCGGGATGTTTCCATCGGTAAACGGGTACTTCTTTATCCCCAACTACCCAACCGTTGTGGCCGCCATCAACTTCGACCGAACGGGTACAACCCGCATTGGCCGATGGGTGCTTAACCACAGCTTCATGATCCCCGGACTGGTGGCTACGGTTGTGGCTGTTGCTGTTGGGTTGCTGTTATCGAGCATTATCTTGAAGTAGGGAGTAGTAAGTAGTGAATAGGGAATAGAATCTTTCATCTTTCATCTTGTGTCTACTTTTTGTCCATCTCAATAAATCTTGGTAAACTTGGGTTCAAATACGAAAAACGAATGTCTGATACTAACGAAAAGCACGTCAGCCTGATTACCGCTGCCCTAGGATTGCAGAAGTGGCAGGTGGAGAATACCCTCGCGCTTTTGGCCGAAGGGGCAACCATTCCCTTTATAAGCCGATACCGTAAGGAGCGCACCGGCACCCTCGATGAGGTAGCTATCGGCAGCATTGCCGAGCAAAAGGGCAAGCTCGATGAGGTGGAGAAGCGTCGCGAAACCATCCTTAAGTCGATTGAGGAGCAGGGCAAGCTTACCGATGAACTCAAGAAGAAGATCGAAGGTTCCTACGTCCTGTCGGAGCTCGAAGACCTTTACCTACCATACAAGCAGAAGCGCCGCACGCGTGCCACCATCGCCAAGGAAAAGGGGCTGGAGCCGCTCGCATCAACACTGATAAAGCAATTCCCCGGCGATGTAGAGTCGCTGGCGCTAAAATACATCAACGATAAGGTCGAATCGTCCGACGAGGCCATCGAAGGGGCTAAGGATATCATTGCCGAGTGGGTGAACGAGGATACCCGTGCCCGCAACGCCATGCGCCGCGTGTACGGCCGCGATGCCATCATCTCGTCGAAGGTGGCCAAGGGCAAGGAGGAGGAGGGCGCAAAGTACTCCGACTACTTTGCCTTCTCGGAACCGCTTAAGCGCTGCGCCTCGCACCGCCTGATGGCCATGCGCCGCGGGCAGGAGGAGGGCATCCTTAAGATCAGCATTGGACCGGATGATGATGTGGCCATTGCCGATCTGGAACGAATATTTGTGGTAAACCGCACCCCCGCTGCCGAAATCGTGCGCGATGCGGTTGCCGACAGCTACAAAAGGCTCCTAGGGCCATCCATCGAAACCGAATTTATGGGCATCTCGAAGGAGAAGGCCGACGAGGAGGCCATCCGCGTATTTGCCGAGAACCTTCGTCAGTTGCTGCTCTCGTCGCCGCTTGGGCAGAAGAGCGTGCTGGCGCTCGATCCAGGTTTTAGAACGGGCTGCAAGCTGGTTTGCCTCGATAGGCAGGGCAACCTGGTTCACAACGAAACCATCTACCCGCATCAACCCCAAAACGAGACCGTGGCTGCCATGAAGAAGGTGGAGACGCTCGTTGAGATGTACAAGATAGAGGCCATCGCCATTGGTAACGGCACCGCCAGCCGCGAAACGGAGGCTTTCGTGAAGCGCATCCGCTTCCCCCGCGATATTCAGGTGTTTGTGGTGAGCGAGGATGGGGCATCCATCTACTCGGCATCGCCCGTTGCCCGCGAGGAGTTCCCTGAGTACGATGTTACCGTACGTGGTGCTGTATCTATAGGTCGTCGCCTGATGGATCCGCTGGCCGAACTGGTAAAGATCGATCCTAAGTCTATCGGCGTTGGGCAGTACCAGCACGATGTAGACCAGACCAAGCTCAAGAACGGGCTAGATATGGTGGTGGAGAGCTGCGTGAACAGCGTGGGCGTAAACGTGAATACTGCCAGCAAGCACCTGCTTACCTACGTGTCGGGGCTTGGACCTAAGCTGGCGCAAGGTATCGTGGACTACCGCACCGAGAATGGCCCATTCGCCAGTCGTGCCGAGCTAAAGAAGGTGCCCAAGCTGGGGCCAAAGGCGTTCGAGCAGTGCGCCGGCTTTCTCCGCATCGACAACGCCAAGAATCCTCTTGATAACTCGGCCGTACACCCCGAGGCCTACTACGTGGTGGAGAAGATCGCCAAGGATTTGGGCTGCAAGGTAAAGGACCTGCTCGAAAACGAGCAGCTGCGCAAGTCTATCCAGCTAAGCAAGTACGTCGACGATAAGGTGGGGCTTCCAACCCTAAACGACATCATGCAGGAGCTCGCCAAGCCGGGGCGCGACCCACGCTCGGCCGCCAAGGTGTTCGAGTTTGCTCCCGACATCCACACCATCGACGACCTCCGCGAGGGGATGGTGCTGCCGGGCATCGTAACCAACATCACCAACTTCGGTGCGTTTGTCGATGTGGGCGTAAAGCAGGATGGCCTGGTACACATCTCGCAGCTGGCCGACCGCTACGTTTCCAATCCGCTCGATGTGGTTAAGCTGCATCAGCACGTAAAGGTAAAGGTGGTAGAGGTGGATAAGACTCGCAAGCGCATCCAGCTCTCGATGAAGGGGCTGTAATAGATACAAGATTTTAGACGTTAGATATTAGATATAAAAAGGGGATGGTATAACAACCATCCCCTTTTTCTTTTGTTCAAGTGTTTCGATGAATGAACATACCCTAAACCCGCGATGTTTACTAGCAAACTAAAACATCAGGTTATGGAAAAGAAAATCTTTGTGAACCTTCCTGTAAAGAGCTTGGAAGCCTCGATAGCGTTTTTCACCAGCCTTGGATTCTCCTTTAATCCTAAGTTCACCGACGAGAATGCCACATGCATGATTGTCAGTGAGAATATTTTCGTGATGCTGCTTGTTGAAAAATTCTACAAGGGCTTTACGGTTAAGGAGGTTTGCAATACGGCAACGCACTCGGAGGTGATTCTCTCAATCCAGCTAAGCAGCAAGCAGGAGGTGGATGAGTTCATGGCAAAGGTACTGAGCGCAGGTGGCATTGAGCCCCGCGAACCTCAGGTGTACGACTTTATGTACGGCCGCAGCTTTCAGGATGGTGACGGACACCTGTGGGAGGTATTCTTTATGGATGAGAGTGCAATGCCGCAGTAAAGAGGGACGACAGGGAAGGTTCCGGTTTCCTTTACATTCTAAGCTTACTCCACACCGTAATCTTCCTATCGCTTTTTAAGCGAAGGAATAATGAAGGGCACTCGCCTTTTATACTCCAAGTATTCCTCTCCAAATCGTTCGGTGAGTTCCCGTTCCTCCCACTTGGCCACAAGGTAGAAGTGGATCATAAACAGGATGGTCAGAAAAAGGACAACGGTGAGCTGAAGGACGAAGAACCAGCCCCAAAGCATCAGGGTGTTCCCTAGGTACACCGGATTGCGTACGTGCGCGTAAATGCCGGTTGTTACCAGCTTGCTTTCCGATTTTGGCTTGTAGACATCCTTTCCGGAAGCCCGCCGAATGGTTAGCGTTTTGATGGCGCTACCCAAAACGCAGAATCCAACCAGCAAAAGAATGGAGCCAATGGCTATACTCCAATAATCGGGTAAGCGTATATGACCCGGAAGGTGTAGGAAGTGGGTTATGCCGATTGAGATCAGCAGATAGGTGGTAAAGAAAATCAAAATCAGCAGCCAGATAGGCGGTATTTTTCTTTTCCTGCTCGTCTCCATAAGGCATCCTCCCTATTCTAAATAACGTTTACCCCATTACCTCATCGGCCCAGGCCACCATCGTATCGAGTACGCGGTCGCGGACATCCTTTCGCGATAGCGTCAGGTCGTGCATGCCATCGGGCACCTCGTGGAAGGTGATGTTACGGCCCAGCAGCCTGCCGTAGCGCTTCATGTGCTCGATGTTGAGCACCACGTCGGCCCGCTGGATGTCATCCGACCAGCTTTTGGGGACGAACGATCGGGCGGAGTGCATCAGCAGGATGGGGCATTTGATGCCCAACCCTTTTTTCACCTCCTTATGCCCATCGCGAATGGCCAAGATCCATCGGTAGTACGATGGAAATCCCTCGATGGGCTTCCAGGCAAGGTCGAAATCCCACTCGCCCTTGTGGCTGCTATGAACGCTTTGCGCGTAGAGGGGCGAGAGCACCCCGCAGATGTTGGCGTACGGGAATGGTCGGCAAATCGTCGAAACCACCAGCGTTGCCAAGCGGGTGCTGCGGCTAACGTTGAACTCGAGGAACGGGCTGTTGAGCAAAAGGGCGCTAACCTTGTCGGCATACTTTCCATTCGAGGCGTAGAGCGAGGTGATAAGCCCGCCGGTGGAGTGGCCCATCAGCAGCAGCTTCGTATTGCCATCCTCGCATATCCTCTCGATGGCCTGGTCGATCTCCTCGAAGTATTCGCGAATGTTCCTACAGTAGTTCGGGTGCTGATGCGGCAGCAGCGAGCGCCCGTACTTGCGGAGCTCTAGCGCGTAGAAGCTGTAGCCCGCATCGGCAAACCGATCTGCGAGGTGATCCTGAAAAAAGTAGTCGATGAAGCCGTGGACGTACAGCACGGCGCTTTTAGAGGGCTGGCTGGCCCTTTTCGATATGATGGTTGCCACTACCCTACCCTCGTAGTCGGGCGTTAGCTCTAGCGGTTGAATTGAGTAGCTCATTGGGGTTGAATTTCAACCTGAAGTTGGGCATTTGATCTGATATTTACCAGTATTTTTTGGAAATTTATAAGGGAGCTCGCTTTCGCCCTTTTTAGGGCATGTTTTTTGGCATTTGCGGCTATTTTACAGCAAAAAGGCTAATATATTTAGCATTTTCGGCTATTTTACGGTACGGAAGCCAACGAATTTGGCATTTCAACCTCTTCACAGCTGCGGAGGCCAACGAATTTGGCATTTCAACCTCTTCACAGCTGCGGAGGCCAACGAATTTGGCATTTCAGCCTCTTTACAGCTGCGGAGGGCTACAAATTTCACATTTTAGCCTCTTCACAGCTGCGGAGAGCTACAAATTTCACATTTCAGCCTCTTCACAGCTGCGGAGAGCTACAAATTCCACCGTTCAGCCTCTTCATGGCGAAGAAGAGCTCTCGAGAACCTTACAAGCTACAGGAAGGCCATCTGGCGTAGGCAAAGGCTATGCATCCAAACGGAAGTGCCTCTAGGGGAATAGCACCAAGAGCGCGCTATCTTCCAGAAGAACCTACAATTCTAGCATAGCCCCTTTTAGCACACCTACTTCACCGAAGTAGCCTCTACGTAGTACGAAGCAGCGCTAGCTTCGGATACGCTCTTGGCGCAATCCTTGCCATCGCAGCGACCGCAGGGCTTTTGATCGACGTAGGCCACCTTTTTGAGAATCCCCTTAACGGTTACCTTTTTCCCCCTAAAGCTGGCAGCCGAACCGCTCTTTAGCACAACGGCCATGCGCACGGTTTTGTCGTTCTCGGGCGAAACAAAAATTCGGCTATCGCTCTTAGGGCAAACCGAGTAAACCATACCCGTAAACTCCACGCTCTTACCTGTAAACTTCGAGGTGTTCTTGGCCATATCGGCAAGCTCCACCTTGCCGGCCTGAGCAAAAATAGCCCCAACAAAAAATAGGGTTAGCAGCAGTAATCTCTTCATTATTCAAGAATTTAGAATTAGCCAATGGTGCCCAAATGCCCAACCAGCGTTGAGCCAAAGGCGTCTTTCGCCCAATGAGCATCAGCACGCCAAAGGAAGCAATAGTATCCAAGCAAAAAAATATTCTTTAGCAACTTTAGCACAGAAAATCGGCCAACAAAAAAGCCCCGCTGGCTTAGCTAGCGGGGCTTTGCGGGTATGCTATTAAAGGCTACTGCTGCATGGTGTGAAGCTTATGGTAGATGCCCTTCTTGGCAAGAAGCTCATCGTGCGTTCCGCGCTCGGCAATCTCGCCCTCGTTTATAACGAGAATCTCGTCGGCATTCTTAATTGTCGACAGGCGGTGGGCAATAACGATGGAGGTTCGGTTCTGCATCAGGTTATCCAAGGCCGATTGAACGATCTTCTCGCTCTCGGTATCGAGCGCCGAGGTTGCCTCGTCGAGGATAAGGATTGGAGGGTTGGCCAGCACCGCACGCGCAATGGATACGCGCTGACGCTGTCCGCCCGACATCTTGCTTCCCCTATCGCCCACCACCGTTTGGTAGCCTTCGGGCGATGTAGAGATAAACTCGTGGGCGTTGGCCACCTTTGCCGCAGCCTCCACGTCATCGGCGGTTGCTCCTTCTACGCTAAAAGCGATATTGTTGAAGTAGGTATCGTTAAACAGGATAGGCTCCTGGTTTACGATGCCCATCAGCGATCGAAGCTCGCGAAGCTTGTAGCTCTTCACGTTTACGCCGTCAACCAGAATCTCGCCCTCCTGCACGTCCCAGAAGCGGGGCAACAGGTCAACAATGGTCGATTTACCCGATCCCGATTGGCCAACCAGCGCGATGGTTTTCCCCTTCTCCACGGTAAAGCTCACGTTGCGCAGCACCCAATCGTCGATATACTTAAAGCTGACGTTGCGGAACTCGATCTTGCTCTTGAACTCGGCTATTGGCTGTGCGTTTGGCCCATCCTTAATAGGATTTTCGGCCGAAAGAATGGCGTCGATACGGTCGGCAGAGGCCATCCCTTTTACAATATTATAGTATGATTGCGAGAATCGCTTGGCCGGATTTAGCAGCTGCGAGAATGCGGCCAGGTAGGTTATCAGCGCTGCTGCCGACAGGGTTGGGTTATCCATTAGCACCAAACGACCACCATACATGAGCACGGCAACAACAACGCCCACGCCAAGGAACTCGCTCAGCGGCGAGGCCAAATCGCGGCGCCACGAGGCGTGGTTGCAAAGCTTGCGGTACTTATCGTTAAGCCCCTTAAACTTATTGGTCATGTGCTTTTCAGCCGTAAAGCCCTTAACCACCCTTAGCCCGCTAAGGGTTTCCTCAATTGCCGAGAGGATATCGCCCAAGCTGTTTTGCGCACGGTACGATGATTTACGAAGCGAACGGCCAATACGGCCTAGTACGAATACGGCAACAAAGATCATCCCCAGCACAAAAAGCGAAAGCTGTGGGCTAATTATAATCAGCGTTGTCAGGTAGGCAATAAGCAGTAGCGGATCCTTAAAGAGCAGCTCCAACGAGCGCACCACCGACACCTCAATCTCGTTAACGTCGTTGGTCATCTTCGATAGGATATCGCCCTTACGCTCGTTGCTGTAGTAGCCCAAAGGCAGATCGAGCACCTTGCGGTAAAGCGTCATACGAATATCCATCACCACGCCGTTGCGAAGCGGAATCATCACAAAGCTGGTAAGATACTCGAAAAGATTTTTGAATAGGAAGAGCAGCGCAACCATGATGCTTAGCAATCCAAGCGTGGCAATTTGCCCATGGGTTACGATGTACTGGCTAATGAGGTACGAGATATTATGCACGATAGCAGTAGCGTTCATCTCCCAAGGTACAGCGCTGGCTACAACGGGCGACTGCTTAAAAAGGATTTGTAAGAACGGTAGCACGGCCGTAATGGAGGCCACCGAGAAAATAGCTAACAGGATGGATAAAATAACAAAGGCAATGATTCTCCCCTTGTAGGGTATCATGAACCTAAAAATCTTAAAGATATTCTTCATTAAAAGACGGTTGTTTTTATTTCAACGGCCCCACAACATCCCAGCACGAGAATTGTAAGGAACACTTACCCAAAGGGAAGTCCGGCCAAAAATAGCAAAAAGCAGGGTTAAACCCTGCTCTTTTGCATTTTATATGTGTAACTATTAGAATATTCCTGTGTAATTCTGAGGCGTAATCGTAAGAATCTCCGCCTTAACCGAATCGCTAACCTTAAGCGTACCCACAAACTCGCAAATAGCCTCTTTGGTTATCCCCGACTTACCACGAGTTAGCTCCTTTAGCGCCTCGTAAGGCTTAGGATAGCCCTCACGACGAAGAATGGTTTGAATTGCCTCGGCAACCACAGCCCAGTTCTCCTCAAGGTCGTTGTTGATAGCCTCGTGGTTAATGTAAACCTTGCCCAACCCCTTTAGGATAGACTTAAATGCAATAACGGTATGCCCCATTGGCACCCCAATATTACGAAGCACTGTAGAGTCGGTCAGGTCGCGTTGTAGGCGCGAAATTGGAAGCTTAGCAGCAAGATGCTCGTAAAGCGCATTGGCAATACCAAGGTTACCTTCGGCGTTCTCGTAGTCGATAGGATTCACCTTATGCGGCATAGCCGACGAGCCAACCTCTCCCTCTTTTACCTTTTGCTTGAAGTAGTCCATCGAAATATAGGTCCAGAAATCGCGCGAAAGGTCGATAAGGATGGTATTTATGCGCTTAAGCGTATCGAAGATAGCGGCAAGATTATCGTAGTGCTCAATTTGGGTGGTGTACTGCGAACGGGTAAGGCCAAGCACGTTATTTACAAAGTCGTTACCAAAATCAACCCAGTTAATTTCAGGATAAGCAACATGGTGGGCGTTAAAGTTACCGGTTGCTCCACCAAACTTTGCGCTTACAGGAATTTCCTGTAGCAAGTCAACCTGCTTTTGGATACGCTCCACAAACACCATGATCTCCTTACCCAGCTTGGTTGGCGATGCAGGCTGACCGTGGGTACGCGCTAAAAGAGGGACCTCGGCCCACTCACGTGTAAGCTGCTCGAGCTGATCTACAACCTCGTCCAAAAGAGGGTAGTAGATTTCGCTGATTGCATCGCGAAGTAAGAGTGGCGTTGCAGTATTGTTTACATCCTGCGAGGTTAACCCAAAATGAATAAACTCGAGATACTTTGTAAGCCCAAGCGCCTCCATCTTTTCCTTAAGGAAGTACTCTACAGCTTTTACATCATGGTTGGTTACCTTCTCAATATCCTTAATCTTTTGAGCATCCTCCAAGGTAAAGTTCGTATAGATGTCGCGAAGCTTCGAGTAAACGGCTTTGTCAACATCGGCAAGCTGAGGAAGAGGAATCTCGCATAGCGCGATAAAATACTCAACTTCAACTTTTACACGATAACGGATTAGGGCAAATTCCGAGAAGTAATCTCCAAGCTCATCAACTTGGCCTCTGTACCTTCCATCGATAGGAGAAATGGCTGTTAGCTTCTGTAATTCCATCTTTAAGGGTTTATTTTGACGGACAAATTTACCAAAAAAATGATGGTTTCGACAGCCAGTCCACCCCCTCAAAGGCCAATTAAAGACATTTTTGTTTTGGTTTGTAAATAAAATAGTACCTTTGCCCCGATAATCAAAGTAATTCGAACAAATGCCCTCGGGATAAATTTGATAGTTGAATGATTTGTATAAAAGTTTCGGCGGTGCTTCTAAAAAGCACTACCCCCATCGTAAAAGGGTTTAAACGCGCGAAATTGTCGGTAGCAACATCAGCGATCGGCCGTACAAGTCTTTACCGATTATCGGCACAACGTTCCTTTCTGAATTACTCCAAGTTTCTCCAACAAATTTCCAACCACAAACGACGACGATGGTCGACGCAATCGGGCTTTCGATTGTGCGACTTGCCGACATCCCTTTGCGCTGAAGAGGGCTAACACTAGCCAACTCACTTCTCCAGAGCTAAACAACCCATTGTATAACCGGTAAAAACCAAGGGTCGATGGTAACCTTATTCGTTCGTGGCGACAACAAAATCATTCAGGAAACAGAGATAGAGCTGCTCGAAGAGTTCAGCTTTGACGATATCATTTGGATTGACATGAACAATCCAAGCCTTAAGGAGAAAAAGGCAATTGAGAACTTTCTACACGTAAACCTTACTACCCGACAGCAGGCAGAAGAGATCGAGAGCTCATCGCGCTACTCAGAATCCGAAACGACCATAATGGCCAACTCGAACTTCCTTATCCAGGAAGACGAAGAGTTTACCTACGAAGCCGTATCCTTTATACTTAAGGAGGGAATCCTCGTAACGGTTCGCAATATAGATCTTAAGGTGTTTTCCGATACGATTCGCCGCTTTTTGCTCAATAACCGCGCCTTTCCAACGTCGTTTCACCTAATGGTGGCAATTTTGGAAACCCGGATCGACCTCGATGCCGACATGGTTGAGCAAATTGCACGAGACATTGCCAAAGTTAGCAAGGAGATCACCCTATCGGGCAGCGTTGACGAAGAGGTACTGTTGGACATCAACCAGCTTCAGGAAAACTCGATGCTGCTCCGTGAAAACATCATCGACAAACAGCGCGTACTCTCCGGAATCCTCAAAAGCGAGCGATTCCCCAACGACCTCTACCCAAAGGTTACCATCATGCTAAAGGACGTTGGTTCACTTATCAACCACACCGACTTTAGCTTCGAGCGTTTGGAGTACCTACAGAATACCTTCCTTGGTCTTATCAACATCGAGCAAAATAAGATCATCAAGATCTTTACCGTGGTTTCGGTAATCTTCATGCCTCCTACCCTTATTGCCAGCATGTACGGTATGAACTTCGACTTTATACCCGAGCTTCACTGGAAGTATGGTTACCTTTTCGCAATATTCTTTATGCTTTTCGCATCTGGAATCACCCTATTTATCTTCAAACGAAAAAAATGGTTATAACACATTAACAATAAAAACGATAAAGGCGATTATTAAGAGAATAATCGCCTTTATCGTTTAAAAAAGTACACTATTCCTTGCTGCATCTTACCTTAAAAGCCACAAAAACGTACTATTACACGACCTTTTTTCTTCGATTTCTCCAATTAAATCTTTACTTTTACCGTAACATGTGTTAAATGACAGAATTTGCAAACTTACTTCACATCAATTATATAATTAATGTTGTACGAAGAGTTAAACAAGGACATCAGATTTGAAGAAGGCATTAACTCGTGCATTAGCTGTGGTACATGTACCGCAATATGTCCTGCCGCTCAGGTGTATCCTTACCAACCACGCGCAATAGCAGAAACAGTTTCAACAAAAGACGACAAGCTCATAGAAGAGCTGCTAAAGAGCGAAACTATTTGGTACTGCGGAGAATGTATGTCATGCAAAACCCGTTGTCCGCGAGGCAATGCCCCGGGATTAATCATTATGGCGCTTCGTGCCCTTTCTATAAAAAAAGGCCTTTTCGTTGAATCAGAGAAGGGAAGGCAACAACTCGTACTCAAGCGAACCATTGGCGAATGGTCATATAAATACGGCTACTGCGTTCATGTAGACCATCTTAATACAGAGATGTTTCCAGAATTAGGTCCGATTTTCGATTTTGAGAAAAAGCATATAGATGCGTTTATGGAACGTGTTGGCGCTAGCTACCATCAGGATAAGCCAGGTGCGCTCCGTAAAATTCCCCAAGAAGCCCTCGATGAGATTAGCAGCATCTTCGAAGTTACCGGAGCGCACCGCCAATTTCAGCATATAGAGAAAGTCTCCGCAGTCAAGGCTAAAGAGATGAATCTTGAATTAGATGAATCGGGAATTGAATCGGACTACGTTCAGCACATATACAATTTTAGTAACGAAGAAGACCACTCGATATAAATCAGAAACGAAATGATACCAGAAGGAAAGAAAAAGCTTTGGGCCAAATATCAGAAGGAAATTGCGGAGGACTACTACTACTACGCACGTAGCTGCATCCGTCAAAACTTCTTTCCCGGCTCAGAATCAACATTTCTTCGCATTTTGAAAGGCGAATTGGGGAAATCGATACTTGATGATCCCCGCCATACAACCTGTACTGGAATTGCCTACCACACCGACTTAGTCCCTATAGAGACAACGATGACGGTTGTGGCCCGCCAGTTTGCGCTAATGCACGAAGCCGGGCTCGAAAACTACGTTGCCAGCTGTGTAACTTCGTTTGGAATCTATACAGAGATTCTGGATCTATGGCATCACAATCCAGAGATGGAAGAAAAAGCTCACGAGCTACTATACAAGGCTACAAAGAGAGAGTTTATCAAGCCTAAAAATCTGGTTCACACCAGCGACATCATCTATAAGTTTCGGGAAGAAATAGCCCAAAAGTCTAAGTATAGGCTAATAAACAAAGAAACCGGTGAACCGCTAAAAGTGGTAGAGCACATCGGATGCCACTATGCCAAAATGTTTCCACACAAGGGTGTCGGTGGGGCAGAATACCCTCACGTGCTCGTAGGAATGATCGAATCGTGGGGTGGAGATGTTGTGGACTACCCCGAACGCAGGCACTGCTGTGGATTTGGATTCCGCCAGTACTTGGTAAAAGCCAATAGAGGCTACTCGGTATCGGCATCAAAAAAGAAGTTCGAATCGATGGCCCCCTACAAGCCCGACTTTATCCTAAGCAACTGCCCTGGCTGTGCCTACTTTCTTGATAGATGGCAATATGTTATAGCCGATATGGAAGGAACCACCTACGACGATAAAGGGTACGGAATTCCATCGCTAACCTACGAGGAGCTAGCAGGCTTAGTACTAGGCTACGATCCTTGGGATTTGGGGCTTCAGCTACACCAGGTAAACGTGGAGCCTCTTCTAAAAAAAATTGGGGTAGAATACGATCCCGATGCAAAATTTAGTTCAAAGGACGGTAAAGATTTAGGGAAACCCGAAAAACCGGAAGTCCTCAAATACTAGAATTTTAAAATTAGCTTGTGCACATAGTTATGATTAACGAAGAAAGCAAAAAAATAGCAGTTATAGGTGGCGGCATCGCAGGAATGCAGTCTGCCAGCGTCCTTGGTCGCTTAGGCTATCAGGTTACTATTTTCGAAAAATCGGAGCGACTCGGAGGAAACGTAGCTAATTGGAATCATTTATTCCCCCACAATGAGAATGCTACAGATATGATTAGTGCGCTTAACACCACGCTCGAATCACAGTCAAACATAAGCATTGCACCAAGCACAACCGTCTTAAATATAGCTAACAAACAGAATAGCGTATCAATAACAACTCCTGAAAGGGAGTACTCTTTTGATGCGGCCATCATAGCATCTGGCTTCACCCCCTTCGATGCCACTAAAAAGGAAGAGTATGGTTACGGAATTTACAACCATGTAATCACATCAGTCGAACTCGAAAAGGTTGAAAAGCAGAATCAGCTAAGCCGATATGTCCATGGTAAATCGGGCAAGGTTGGCTTTGTACACTGCGTAGGCTCGCGCGATGAAAAGGTGTGCAACGGTTACTGCTCTAAGGTTTGCTGTATTACTGCAATAAAGCAAGCCATTGAGGTAAAAAAACAGCATCCCAACCTCGACGTTTACTGCTTTTACATGGATCTACGCCTATTCGATCGCCACTTTGAAAGCATCTACCGCGAAGCGCAAGAAAAATGGGGCATTCTGTTTATTAGAGGAAGAATGTCGGAGGTAAACGAAGACATCAAAGGAAAACTTATTGTTCGCATTGAAGACACCCTTTCGCGTCGTCCCATGAAGCTTTCGCTCGACTTGTTGGTGCTAATGGTTGGCATGGTTCCATCGGAAGACACACAACGATTTGCCAGCCAACTTAGCACAAAATCGGAAGAAGACCGCTTTATTATTGACAACAACCAAATCCTTGTAGAGCAGAATACCGGAATAAGCAAAGGTATTTTTGCAGCAGGAACAGCAAAAAGCCCCTTAACCGTTAAAGAAACACTCGCAGATGCAAAATCGGTAGCCTTGAATGTTCACTTCTACTTAAACCAAACGAACCTTTAGCCATGGTGAAATTTGGATTTACGACACGAAAGGATAGCATGATTATGCTCGACAAAGCCGATTTAAGCCTTCGCCGCACCCTTATATCAGAATATCCGGAATACCAGCTCTGCATTAACTGCGGAGCCTGTTCTGCTGTATGCACAGCCGCACAGCTAACATCGTTCAACATTCGAGAAGTAAAGTTGAACATAGACAGAGGCCAAACAGTTAGTCTTAAGAATGAGATTGCCAAATGCATGATCTGCGGAAAATGCGAAATGATTTGCCCTAAAAACGTGAGCAATCGTAAAATCGTTCTTTTAATCAACAAACACCTTCAAGAACAGCATGGATAGATTTGACATATTTGTACTCCCATTTACAGTTGGACTTGTATTTGTTGTTTTTGCATACATAGCGCAGCTCATTTATTGGCTTCGCCAAATGCCTAAAGATGAAAAAGGAAAGCTAAAGGGGCTTTTAGTATCGCCAATCCGACTTGCTAAGTGCTGCATCGAGATCGTCAAGGAGAGTCTTCTTCACATAAACCTTTTTAGAACCAACCTGCTGCTAGGATTCATGCACATGAGCCTTGCGTTTGGCTGGTTTATGCTAATCGTTATAGGCAACCTAGAATCGAAGGTCTACACGTCCACACATATAAATCCCCCCTACTTTCCCATATTTTTAGAGTATTTTATTCCCGACATGGGAAGTTTTAAGTATCATCAGGAGTTCTCGTTCCTTATGGACTTCTTTCTACTAATGGTACTAACGGGGACGTTCCTTGCGTTTACCAAACGATTTGTTTCTAGAAGATTCAGCATCATCAAAAAGCCAAAGCTAACCGCCATTGACAAGATTGGACTTTACTCACTTTGGCTGATATTTCCCCTTCGTTTCTTAGCCGAAAGCATCAACTCTGGCATCCACCAAACAGGAAGTTTTATTACCGAACCAACAGGAGAGCTACTTTTTAGCCTTGGCGTTGGCGAGAGCAGCGCCTATGCCGCATGGTGGGCATACTCAATATCGTTAGGAATTTTCTTTGTAGCAGTGCCATTTACCCGCTACATGCACATCCTTACCGAGCCATTCTTCATCTTTTTGCGAAAAGCAAAAGTGGACGCGAGCAAATTCCAACCAATATTTAATCAGATACAAGCCAAAAGCTGCTCGAAGTGTGGAGTATGCCTTTCCTCATGTCCATTAACTAAAGCCAGCATCAGCGGCAAGCCTCAACCCATATACCTACTCGATGCATTAAAGCGTGGAAGCTTATCACCAGAAATGGTTGAAAGTTGCCTTAACTGCCGACGCTGCGAAGAAAGCTGTCCAGTTGGCATCACCATAGAACCGCTAAGGATGTCGCTGAAGAAGCAAATAGAGCATGAAACAGACTTCGGCTATACCTCGTTGGCAGAATATCCTAAAGCAAAGGTTGGTTACTTCTCGGGATGCATGGGTAAGCTAACACCAGCAACTACAAAGAGTCTTGAAAAAATTGCCGAAACCGCAGGCGAAAAACTAGTTCACCTGGACAAGGATGGAGGTATTTGCTGTGGTCGTCCTCAGAAGTTGGCAGGACAGCTGGCCGCTTCGCAAGAGTTAATGGCAAAGAACACTGCCCTATTCCGTGAAAGCGGAGTTGAAATGATCGTTACATCGTGCCCTATATGCCTCAAAACATTTAGGGATGATTACCAACTAAGTATTCCTGTTATCCACCATACCGAATACATTAATCGTCTGATCAAAAATGAGAGAATAGCCCTAAATAAATCGGACGCCATTACGGTATATCACGATCCTTGCGAACTTGCACGAGGATGTGGTATAACAAAAGAACCTCGCTATATTCTAAAGAAATCTTCGACATTCACAGAACTTCCCAAAGAAGCAAGAGGTATGTGCTGTGGAAATTCAATGGCCCACAGTTCTCTAAGCTACAATCAAAAAGCAGATATTGCCAGTTTAACCCTAAACAGCATTCCTTCGAACGTTAGCCATCTAATAACCAGCTGTCCTGCATGCAGCAAAGCATTTAAGGTGGCTGACAAGGTAACAGTAGAGGACATTGCCGTTTTTACGGCAAGACATGCATACAAGCCTACTCCTATTCTAGAAAAGCAGCATTATAAAGTATCCGAAACAGCAACAAGATGATCAAAAGATCATCTTGAAATTAGATGAAGATCACTTGATAAAAGAATGCTCACAAGATCTGCATGTGCAATACAGCATCTAGAATACAATAGCATATTGCATTCTAGAAAGGCCAACTCTACCAAAGGCAATAAACAACACCTATGGTACGTTTAGATTGAGAAGCGCTCGATATCGGCAAAGATGCAGAGAGTGGGGCTTTATTCTAGGGCTTTTTAGGAACAAAGAAACAAAAAGGGCACTTATTTTGTAGGATAAGCGGCTAAACGTTTTCACTAAAATATCGATTTTATATTTTTGTGAACGAATACAAAAACTAGAATAAAATGAGCCAAAAGATAAGACCGATGATTAAGTTTAAGCGTGGCGTAAAGTTCTTTACCCTACTCTTTTTCACATCATCCATTTTCTCGGTTCTTATAATGAGGCTTGTTCCCATTACCTTCACCCCTCTTATGCTGATTCGAAGCGTAGAGCAGGCTATCGATGGAGATTTTCCTAAGGCTAAAAGAAGCTGGACCTCCTACGGTAATATCAGCAAGAATATGGTGCTGGCGGTGGTATCATCGGAGGATAATAAGTTTCCAGAACACTACGGATTTGACTTTGTTGCTATAGAGCGTGCACTAAAGCACAATACGAAGAAGAAAAAAATTCGAGGTGGAAGCACCATATCGCAACAAACCGGCAAAAATGTCTTTCTTGTACCTGCTCGTAACTGGATTCGAAAAGGGTTTGAAACCTATTTTACCATTTTAATCGAAGCAACATGGTCGAAAAAGAGAATAATGGAAACGTACCTAAATATAGTAGAGCTCGGAAATGGCATTTATGGCGTACAAGCTGCATCGGAATTCTACTTCGAGAAGGATGCAAAGAACCTTACCAAGCGCCAATCGGCACTGCTTGCCGCTACGCTTCCGAGCCCACTAAAGCGTAATCCGGGCAATCCCAACGCAGCAATGAGGCATAAGCAGGAGTTAATACTCCGAATTATGAGAAAGCTTCGCGAGGTAAACCTGTAACCTTGCAAGAGTATCAAACCAAAACCTTAACAAGAACCTCTGTGAATACACTCCGTAGAATAGCCATAGTAATTCTGGTTTTACTCGTTAACCCATTCTCTACGTTTGCCCAAATCGATAAAGAATACTTCTTTAACAACGGTAGGCAATGCCTAATTGACAAGAAGTATGCCGAATCGTTGGACTACTTCAACGTACTCATAAAAACCGACCATACGCTCCACGAGGCCTTCTTCCTGAGGGGTATCGCCAAGTACAATCTCGACGACCTGATTGGTGCCAATCATGATTTTTCGGAGGCCATAAAGTTAAACCCTGTTTACACTCAGGCCTACCACTACAGGGCAATTACATCGGCACGAATGGGCAACACCGATGCCGCAATAGCCGACCTTAACAACGCCTCCCTTCTACGACCCGAATATCCAGGAATCTACTATAGCCGAGGTGTAACCCACTTCATGTCTAAACAGTTCGAAAAGGCCCTAGATGACTACAACAAGTTTATACAGAAGGAACCTAAGGTTAGCGATGTATACGTAAACAGAGGTATTACCTACCTCTTTATGAAGGATACTACAGCTGCTCTAAACGACTACAATAAGGCCATCTCGCTAGACTTTTCCAATGTAGATGCCTACTTAAAACGTGGCCATTTGCAGATGGTCCAAAAGAAGCTGAAAGAGGCTCTGACCGATTTCAACAAAGCGATAGAGCTTGATTCTACAAATTTTATGGCCTACTTTAACCGTGGACTTGTGTACTACGAAATGAAGAAGTACAACAACACCATGGCCGACTTTAACAAGTCGATACGCTTAGAACCAAACAACCCTGTAATCCTATACAACCGAGCCATACTCCGAGCTCAGGTTAGAGACCTAAACAATGCCGTAAAGGACTACGACCAAGTAGCAAAGCTTACGCCTAAGAACGTGCTGGTGTACTACAATCGTGCCGCTGTACTTGTTGAGCTTGGAATGCTCCGCGAAGCGCTGAAGGACTACACTCGCGCCATTGCTCTTTACCCCGACTTCGCCAACGCCTACATGAATCGCTCGTACATCAAGCGTAGGCTCAACGATATGAAGAGCGCAAAAGCCGACTTCGACATTGCTACAAAAAAAATCAAGGAATACCGTTCGAAGCTTAACGATAGCACTTTCTCGGTGTATGCCGATACCAGCAAGAAGTTCAACGCCATGATGTCGTTCGATGCCAACTTCGACGAAAACGACATGCTCATCAACAGCCAGGTGGATATTAAGCTACGTCCGCTCTACCGCATTGAGGTTACTGCTGCCGATACGCTACCTCAGCTGCAAAATGCCTACTACTACCCAGCATACGATAGATTCAGGAACAGCCTTAACAACAAGCAGCAGCTTACGCTCACCAACCAGCCACAAAAGCAAACACCTGCGGCAATAGACAGCTTAAAGGCAATTGCCCAGCTGCTTGTAAACGGCAAGCCTGCACTAGCGAGCATGATAATGGCTATTGCAGAGAGCAGCCAGAATCAGTACACCAAATCGATTGGCACCTACGGAAAGGCAATAGATGCTGATCCTAAAAATGGATTTACCTTCATCAACCGAGCTACCGTACAGGCCGAGATGATCGACTTCACCAAGTCGATAGAGAATAGCATGCAGCCTACCCTTCTCGACGAAAAGGGACCAACTATGGCCAAGCAAAAAATTGACGTTACCGTGTACAACTACGATCAGGCAATTGACGACCTAAATAAGGCGGCCAAGCTGCTGCCCAACTACGCCTACATAGACTACAACTTAGGCAACATCTACGCGCTCTCGAACCGTATGCCTGAGGCCATCCAGAGCTACACCAAGGCTATAGAGGAGTACCCCAACCTCGCCGATGCCTACTACAACCGAGGTCTTATCCAAATCTACCTGAAGGATACCAACAAGGGTTGCCTAGACATCAGCAAGGCTGGAGAACTTGGCATCCGAGATGCCTACGCCACCCTAAAGAAGTACTGCATTAAGGAGAAATAGAAACAAAATGAAAAGACGAGTAGAGCACTCGTCTTTTCATTTATATGCTAGTGCGCACATCTCTGGCTTCGTCGCCCTCCTTTTCAAGGAGGGAATTACACCTTTGGCTACCTTTTACTTTTGATATTATAGCCTCAAATCGAACTCACATTAAATTCAAGTATCTCAAACCACAGATCTTGCTACCTTTGCTGTATGAGAGAGGAGACCTCGTACCGGAATATTTGGAGAATTGCCTACCCAATTATCGTTGGGAGCATCAGCCAAAACGTGCTTAACATCACCGACACCATCTTTCTAGGGCATCTAGGCGAACAGGAGCTGGCAGCCGGGGCACTTGGCACGCTCTTCTACCTCACCATTATGATGGTGATTACCGGATTCACCATCGGAAACCAAATCATTATGGCCCGCCGCTTTGGCGAGGAGCGCCCTGCCGATATCGGGAAAACCTTTGCCAGCTCTACGCTGCTGCTGCTGGCCATCACCATTACCGTATTTGCTGCCGTAAAGCTATTTGCCAGCAACCTAATTCCAACCCTGGTGAGCAACGAGATGATTGCCCTTCAGGTGGGCGACTTTGTTCAGTACCGCATTTGGGGCGTATATGCGGCGGCATTTACGCTGCTGTTCCGCTCGTTCTACGTTGCAACCGCCAACACCAAGGTGCTGATATCGGTAACCACTACTACCGTTGGGCTAAACATCGTCCTAAACTACCTCCTGATCTTTGGCAAGTTCGGGTTTCCGGCATTGGGGTTCAACGGGGCGGCTATAGCCTCGGTAATCTCGGAGATGGCTGGCTTTGCCATCATCCTTGGGTACACCATCTACCGGAAATACCCAAAGGCGTTTGGGCTGTTCAACATCCGCAGCTTCGACATGCGGGTGGCGGGCGAAACGCTCAAGCTGGCATCGCCGGTGATGCTGCAGCACCTCATCTCGTTTAGCGCCTGGTTCGTAATCTTTCTGATAATTGAGCGGATGGGCGAGCGCTCGCTGGCCATCTCGAACATCGTGCGCAGCCTCTACATTGCCATGATGATGCCCATTTGGGGATTTGCCGAGGCCACCAACAGCTTGGTGAGCTACCTGATGGGCGAGCGCCACTTCGACCGTATTGCCACGGTGGTAACGCGCTCGATGCTGCTGAGCTTCTGCAGCGTGGTGCTGGTGGTTGCGTGCTTCTACCTAATGCTGCCCCAGGTTATCGGCTTCTACAGCCCCGATGCCTCGCTGGTGGCCGACACCATCCCCGTTGCCAAGGTGGTGATGATTGGCGCCACCACCATGTCGCTGGGCTTTATCACCTTTATGGCCGTTTCGGGAACGGGAAACACCCTCACCGCGTTTGGACTCGAGCTCTCGGACATCGCCCTTTACATCGCCATCACCTTTATCCTTACCGAGTATACCAACATCAACGTTACCAACATCTGGTTTGTAGAAACGTTCTACGCCGGGTACATGCTGCTGGTGTGCTCGCTCTACCTTCGCTTTGGGAAGTGGCGGAACAAGGTAATCTAATCCTGAACGAAATAACATCTAGCAACGATGAATAGAACGCTTACCCTTTTGATTCTTCTTTTCCTTCTGGCAACGGCAGGATTGGCCCAAACCCTCGACATTGAGCTTAAGAGCCAGCCGGTAAAGTTCATCAACCCCAAAATTTACGTGGATAGCGTGGTGGACAACCGCGACTTTAAGGAGTGGATTGTAACCACCAAAACCGGCAACCGGAAGCAGAGCAAGCTCAATTTGGCCGGAGGTGTAGCCACAGCCATTAAGCGCCACACCGACTACATCCTTCCGCCAAGCGCGGGGAGGAAACCCGTTACCATGCGCATCATGGTGCTATCGGCCAACGAGCAGCCCAACAACGGCTACGAAAAGGCCACCGTAACGGTAGTGACCAGCTTCGAGGCCAAGTCGGGCGATGGCGGCAGCGTTGAGATCTACCGAACATCGGCAACCGTTAGCGAGAGCGGCAACGATGCCACCTCCATCTACGAACGGCTGATCCGTCGTGCCGTAGAGGAGTGCCTCGAGCAGCTCAACAGCAAGGATATCGACAAGCTTACGGCCGATGCTTCGGCCATAAAGAAGCTGAAAAAGGAGGAGGCAAGAGCACGGGTACTCCCCGACTCCATCAACGTAGACCAGCTGCTAAACATCGGCGGCAACAAAACGGAAGCGACAAAGAACCCCGAATCCGAAGCCCCAACCATGCCGATGGATAAGAAACGGAAAATGGAAGAGGAGGAGAGCTACCTCAGGCTCGAGGAGATGTCTACCCTATCGCTGCTGGTAGGTACGAACGGCAGCGGATGGACAGCCACCTACTACCTCAACAGCATTTTTGCCGACGGACGCATCAGCATACCGCTTACCGCAGGGGTAGAGTACATCGATAACCTTAGCAGCAGCGACGCCAAGAAGTACCAAACCTCCTCCATTTACTACTCCAAAATTGGAGCCGAGGCGTTCTACCCCATCAACAAGTACTTTTGGCTTAACGGTGGGGTGCAAATCCCCCTTGGCACCGAACGGCTGGCCGACCTCGACGGCAACGAATCCGAGACCTTCATTGCCGGGATATGCCTAACGCAGAGCATCCGGGTAATGTCGAACCAGTACAGCGGCATCTCGCTCGCCGTTGGCTTCTTCGAGCAGCTAACCTCGTCGAAGGTGCAGCCCTACAACGTAGGGGTACGGGTAGAGTTTGGGGTGAAGTTCTAGGGAGGGAGATGTTAGTCGTTAGTCGCGAACCATTCGATAACGACTACCAATTAGAAATTACGTAAAAATCCACCCCTTACCTCCCATCCAAACGGGAGGATAAGGAGCGTTGATGGTGAGCTCTCCAGATTCTTCAACTCCTTTGACTTCATTATTAATCTTTTTTCCGTTTAACTTCAGACTAACTTCCGTTTATTTCCGTTTAACTTCTTGTTATTTGGGAGATGTTTGACACAAGAAACACGAAGCTATGGCTATTCGCTACGAGAAAGACTACCTGATGCGGCTAATGCAGAACTTCTTTCTGGCGCTCGACCGCATCGTAAACGCCCGCCGTAACCAGGAGTACGAGCAGGTGTACTCCGAGCTGGAGGTCACCTTTATGGCCTTCTTCGAGCGCAACCTCGCCTTCTTCGAGGCCATGACGCCCGAAGAGATCGTCGCCTTTTTTAAGGACGACCCCTACCCCACCGAAAAGGTGGAGATGGTGGCCATGCTGCTCTTTGAGGCCGGCGTGGTGGCCCCCGAACCCGAGGTGCAGCGCCGACGCCTTACCACGGTAAACACGCTTATCGAGCACATCTCGGGCATTCGCCGCTCGGTATCGCTCGACCATATGGCCAAGCAGCAGTACATCCGTAGGCAGCTCGGCGGAGAGGAATAAAAAAGGGAGCCGACGATCGACTCCCGTTATGCTATTCTGCTCTCGAAGGGGCTACTTCTGCCCTTCGCTCTTCTTCTGCTCCTCTTCGCGCTTGTTCTTTAAGGCGGCCTGGTGCAGCGCCTCGGTCTTCATCACATCCTGATTAAGGAGGAGAATCTTTGAGCAAAGCGTTTCCCACTTCGGATCGGAATCCTCCAGCAGCTTGCCCTGCACGTAGGCCAAGAAGTTCTTGGTGGCCTGTTCAAACTCCCTACGAACCCTTGTTGCAGCCACAAAATCAGCCTTGCTGTCCTTGTCGTCAACCTTTTGGTTGTAGGTGGTGTCGAAGGTGGTAACATCGTTAACCAGCTGCGCCTGCTTAGGCTCGAACTTCAGCGTTACAATGGCTGCCGCATTCTCGGGCTTCTTCAGGTCGTCAATAAAGCTGGCGAGGGTGCTCGATTCGCCCGAGTAGGAGCCTTCGAGGAAGTCGAAACCATAGTGCTCGAAGAGCACGTTGAGCCGCTTGGCGGCCAACACCTCGGCAGGAACATCGGAGTAGAGGAAGCTCTGAACCCCGTGGTAGAGTCCTCGGTACGAGTTCCCTCTCTTCTGGTCCAGCTCAAAAAGCTTCTCCGTAAACTCACTTTTACGCGACAGCATGTAGCCTTGTCCTAAATTAGCATTAGCCTCCTTAAAGCGTAAGTAAGGCTTAGAGGTGGTTAGCCCCTCAATACCCGATCCAATAACTTGGCTGTCCAGCTTTTTGCCGTAGTCAACCACGTCTTTTAAGAGCATCTTGCTCGTTGAAAAATACAAACTCATACAAAAATTTTTTTCGTTACTAACTACTTCCAAAAACTCTCTTCGTATGATTCAAAAGCTGCGCTTCGAAAATTGCGCCCATCCACCTTTAAGGGAATTTCCGAGAGGAAAATTGTACGCCGCTGCTCCGGCACGATCGATTCCGATCGGAATTTTGCATCCCGCTACACCGGCGTGAAAAATTCCGTGCGGAAATTTGCATTCCGCTGCGCTGGCGTGGAAAATTCAGGGAGGAATTTTGCGTCCCGCTGCGCCGCCGTGGAAAATTCCGAGCGGAAATTTGCGTGCCGCCGTGCCGGAGTGAAAATTCCGGGAGGAAATTTGCGTCCGGGCGCAACGGTGTGAAAAATTCCGGGAGGAAACGCCGTTTTGGAGCTCCGATGGGCAGCAGCCTTAAGCTTAGATGGTTCAACCTTCAAAGAACAGCACCCCTAAATTAACGATTTTTCTATTTCGCAAGCTTTTTTGTTAATTTTTTCACCGAAAAAAGTGGAAAATCCCCTGCTGAGCATAGCGGCTATGTTCGGCTGAAGCTATCGCCCCCGCTATGTGTAGCGTCCTCGCTACACTCGGATCAACAAGGCCTCTGGCCTGTTTTTGAAGCGGCCGGAGGCCGCAAGCTGCAAAAGCGTAGGCCAAGGTTGCATTAACGCGCTACAACGTAGCGCCACCTTAGTAACCGTGGGCGTAAGCCCACGGCCATTGGGTGGAGAAAAATCAGCCCCGAAGGGGCGACCCCAATGCAGCTCGTTTGCCCAAAGGGTCAGCCCCATTCGGGGCTGCTAAAGAGGGGGGCGTTCTGCGTCCACGGATTTCATCCGCGGTTACTAAGGGGTAGCTACTTCGTAGCTTTTTACCGCTACGGCTATGGGCAGACACCTTCGCCGCACCCCCGCTTGTAATAGCAGCTAAAGAGTACCTATTTATGGTAAACGGCCCGCTTGCTCCTAAACATCCCCGCGAGGCGCCTGTTTCTCCCGCTACTAATTAATAACCCCAAAAACAGGAGGCCATGAAAAAGTTAGCGATTCTATCAGCAACAGCACTTTTTGCACTGGCAACAGTTCAGGTTGGTGCACAAGGACAAGCGGCAATACGCGAAAGCCAAATGAGAAAGAAGGAGCTCAAGTCCGATCTAAAAACGGAGAAGAAAACCCTACGAACGCTTAAAGCAAGCGAAGTCCGAAATGCATCCAAGACCCAATTTGCCGCAGACTTCGGCGAAATGCCGGATGTTCAGTGGTCAAAATCTAAGACGTTTGACGTAGCAACCTTTACCAAAGATGGAGAAACGACGAAGGCCTACTACGATTCCGAGTCGAAACTTCTAGGAACAACTACCCCCACCACCTTCGACTACCTGCCAATGACCGGCCAAAAAAGGCTTAAAGCAAAGTATAAGGACTATTCAATTGGTAAGGTTTTCTTCTTTAACGAAAATGAGGCCTACGAAAACACCGAAGAGATGGAGCTATACGGAACACCCTTCGAGCACCTCGACCACTACTTTGTAGAGCTAAACAAGGGCAGCAGTCGCATTGTGGTTAAGGTTACCAAAGAAGGCGACGTTTCGTTTATGACAAAGCTTACAAACTAGCTAGTAGCGCCTAATCAGCAACTTCAATAACGAGCAAGCCGCAGCGTGAATGCTTCGGCTTGCCTATTTATTCTACACCAGTAAGCGCACAGAGGCTACCTCAGGTGCTTAAACCGGTTCTCAATATCGTTATAGGCACGATCGGCCACCTCCTCGCGGGTGCCGGTTCCATCAATCACCGATACCTCGTGGCGCTGCCTATAGCGCTCCAGCACGGGGATGGTTTTGGTTTCGTGGTCGATTAGGCGCTGGATAATCTTTTGCGTAGTGGTATCGTAGGGCATGCATCGGTCGGTTTTGCTGCGGGCATCAAGGCGCCTCACCAGCTCGAGGGTAGGCACCTCCAGCTCTATAAAGTGGGAGATCTTCATGCCATGCTTCTTTAGGACACCCTCCAGGATGTACGACTGCACCAGCGTACGGGGGAATCCCGTAAACACGAAGCCCTTCGAGTTCTTGCAGGCCTTAATCTTCTTTTCGATCAGCGGAACCACGATGTCGTCGGGCGCCATCTGCCCATTCTCGAACAGCTCCTTCACCTTAACGCCCACCTCGGTACCATTCTTGATCTCCTCCTCGAGCATCTTTCCGGTAGACAAATGCTCCAGCCCGTACTTTTTAGCGAGCGCAAGGCCCAACGATCCGCGTCCTGCTCCCGGATAGCCCATTATTAGAACATTGAGCATCTGCTTGCTCATCTCCTCGTTTACGATAAGCTCTATATCGTGGGTAATCGTGTCGATGGGCTGCTCGCCGTTCACCGACTTGCAGATGCCCCGCTCCCTAAAGAAGTCGAGCACCGGTAGCGTTTTCTCCTGGTACTCGCGCAAGCGCTTACGGATTACCACCTCGTTATCGTCGCTACGGCTCTGCTCCTTGGCACGACCCAAAAGTCGTTGGGTACTCACCTCCTCCGAAACCTCGATGTTGATGAGGCAGTTGAGGCTCGTATTTAGGTTAATCATCAGCCCTTCTAGGATGTAGCCCTGCACGTAGGTACGCGGAAACCCGTCGAATAGGAATCCGTTGGCATCAGGGTTCTGCTTGATGGTTTTTTCGATGATCTGAACGATGATCTCGTCGGACACCAAGCCGCCCTCGGCAATAATATTCTTTGCCTCGAGGCCAATCTTCGTTCCCGCCTTCAGCTCCTGGCGCAGCAGGTCGCCGGTAGAGATGTAGTGCAGCTTATACTTCTTTATAAGATGCTCCGACTGGGTTCCCTTACCCGCACCTGGAGCACCAAATAGAGCTATGTTTATCATAGAGAAAAGTTTTAGTGCCTACAAATATAGGTTAAATAGGGTACGATAGCCCCAAAAAGAGCCATTGTTTTGCCAAACCGCCATACGTCATCAAAAAAAGAAAAGCCGCAGCGGAATTGCTGCAGCTTTTTTGTGCCTTAGTGATAAGCATAGCCGTCAAACTAAGGATAATTTCAAAAGCAGAAATGCATAATCGTAGTAGGTTATCCCCTCCTTGGGAGGGGCAGGGGTGGGTAAAGTCGTTATCACCCACCCCAACCCCTCCCAAGGAGGGGATAACCAGTTTCATTCATGCACTGGTATTTAGTCCTTATCCTTCTCTTCCAAATTCACAGTTCTAAAGACTCTTCGCTTAACATCTACCCTTGACAGGGTTTAAAACTCTGTCAGGAGTAGATAAAGTTAGAAGAAAAACTACTTCTTCAGATTGTCGTCAAAGTACTTGGTGATCTTGGTCATCAGGTGTATGCGGTCCTTGCCGCGCACGTTGTGCTCGTGCTGAGGATACACAAAGTAGTCAACCGGAATGTTGTTGCTCACGCACTCGCGGATAAAGGTAAGCGTGTTCTGCCAAAGCACGGTTACGTCGTAGTCGCTGTGGATGATGAGCAGATCGCCCTTCAAACCCTTTACGTTGTTTAGCAAGCTGGCGCTGGCGTAGCCCTCGGGGTTCTCCTGTGGGGTATCCATGTAGCGCTCGCCGTACATCACCTCGTAGTACTTCCAGTCAATAACCGGCGCACCGGCCACGCCCACCTTAAAGGTCTCGGGGTGCTTGCACATCAGCGAGGTTGTCATAAAGCCGCCGTAGCTCCAGCCGTGCACGCCAATACGGTCGGCATCCACGTAGGGTAGCGACTTAAGGTAGGCAATGCCCTGCATCTGGTCGTCAACATCAACATTTCCCAGCTTACGGTGAATAGCCTGGTAGAACTCGTTTCCACGGGCAGGCGTACCGCGGTTATCCATCGTAAACATGATGTACCCTTTTTGGGCCATGTAGAACTCCCACAGGCGAGCACCGCCCAGCCAGCTATCGGTTACCAGCTGCGCATGAGGACCGCCGTACACGTACACGATAACGGGGTACTTCTTGGTAGAATCGAAATCGGCAGGAAGGATGATGCGACCGTAAAGGTCGAACTTGCCGTCCGACGTTTTGGTCTTTACAAAGCGCTCCTGCCCCATGCGAAAGCCCTCGTAGGGGTTCTTTGCGGTAATCAAATTTCGGATACCCGCTGGCTTGTCGATTGATTTTATACTTATCACATTGGGCACATCGAGGCTGCTGTACTGATCGATGAACAGCCCTGCCGCATGGTTAACGATAACGTTATGCGTACCCTTCTCGCTGGTTAGCTGAACGGTCTTGCCGCTCTTAACATCCAAGCGGTACAGATGACGCTCAAGCGGGCTAACAGCCGTTGATGTGTAGTAGATGTAGCGATCGTCTGGGGTGGCAGCCTTGATGTCGGAAACCTCCCAATTGCCCTTGGTAAGCTGTTTAATCAGCTTTCCGTTGATATCGTAAAGGTATAGATGGTTCCAGCCATCGCGTGGACTTTGCCAAATAAAATGGTTTGGATTTTTGGTAAGGAACTGGGCAGAATGCTCAGGCTCGGTCCAGCTATTGCTCTTTTCCTCGAAGAGGGTAGCAACGAACATACCGTTACGGGCATCGTACTTGTTCAGCTTCATCTCGTTCTGTCCGCGGTTAATCTCGGCAACTAAAAGGTAGCGCTCGTCGGGCGACCAGCTGATGTTGGTGAAGAAGCGATCGTATGGAGCACCAGTTTCGAGGAATACCGTCTTCCCTGTTTTGATATTGTAGATGCCCACCTTCACCTGATGGCTCGTCATTCCGGCCATAGGGTAGCGCTCGGGGCGCAGCTCTGCAACGCGCTTGGTGATATCCACAACAGGATACTCGGTTACCATGCTTTCGTCCATTCGGTAGAAGGCAATGGCATTGCTCTTTGGCGACCAGAAGATGCCCCCCTTAATGCCAAACTCGTTACGGTGAACCGATTTACCGTTCACAATACCCTTGCCACCGTCGGCAGTAACCTGCACGGGAGTAGAACCATTCGTAAAGTAGAGGTTATCGCCAATGGTATAGGCAGCCATAGCGTTATATGGTGCAAGCGTAAAGTTCTCCGCATCCTTCGGAGCAATAACGCTACTTTTAACCTGCTTCGACACCAAATCGTAGCTAGCAGCGCTATTGTTACCTAAAAGCAGAAGAGTGCTGGCATCAAGCCATTCGGTGCGCGAAACCTTAAAATCCTTGTCGATGGCCTTGCCAAGAGCATCAAAAGCAGCAAGCTCGGTAACCGTACCGGTCTTGGGATCGATCTCCTTAATTTTCCCATCCTCAACGTAGGTGGCACACGATCCGTGCCATGCAAGACCTCGAAGCGTTTTAGGGGCAAACTCGCGCCCCTGTCCCATTGTAGCCTGCTCGATGCTAAAATCTTTAGGCTGTGCAAAAGCCCCAATACCCAACAGCAGCAGCAACGGTAAAATAGCTCGTTTCATCAGAATAAATTTTTATTTAAAACGACCAGATGGAACGCCCATGTTGAAAGCGCTTTTCAGCGGTAGTTGTTTTCGAGAAACGTGGGCGTTTCATTCGGATTTATGCTTTAGTTTTTATTATTAGCAATGGTAATTTGACACCGGCAGCGGTGGTAAATTGTGCGCAAAGAAATAAAAAAGGCGTAACAAATGAATTGCTACGCCCCGTATTGTATACTTTTCAGAAGAACCTTTAAACAAGCTGGTAGAAGTTAAACTGGCGCCCTAAAAGGGTTTCGTAGTTCTTCCCAAATTCGAGCATCTCCTCGTCGTCGTTATCGTAGTGCCAGTTAAACTGAACATTCGAAAGAACCGACAACTTCTTAAACAACTCCAGTAAAGCCTTCGAGGTGCTAGTGTTGAAGTATTCCAGCTCCAAGTTTACAACAGTCTTAGATGTTGGAGTCTGAACATAGCGCTCGATTCTTTCGAAAAGCGGCATAAAGAATTCGTACGAGTTGTTGGGGATTGATATCCCTTTGATTTCAATAAGCCCATTTGCGGGATCCATCAACACAAACGGTGTTCTGGAAGTCCTCTCCAATTTAAACATTTCCATCAGCCAATTTTTTAAGTAAGTCGCACGTCAATCGATGATTTCATTCCCTTTTGCGCTTTTCACCGACAACGCTTCTTAGAGTCTTTAACTCTCGCAATATATTTTTTTTATCCCAAAAATCGACATCCTTACCAAACAAAATTTGACATTTTTTACCGATGGATTAATCCTCTCCGATTCGCCTATCCCTACTTTTTCATTAAACCTCCGAGATTATTAACCATAAGCGAAATAAGCATATTAAAAAACGACAAAACCACAGAAAAGGTAAGAAGGAAAATAGAGGCAGCACCAAATCGCATGCTAATAAGATTTATTCGGTTCGATACTGTTGCCTGAAAGGTATTCTTGCCAAATGCAGCAATCAGCTCAGACAGCACATTGGCAAGCAGTAGAACGGCCAAAACCATTAGTGCACCAAGCAGCGCAGTTTTAATATCAGACATGCTAAGCATCATATGAGACGAAATGCATAGCGATATGTAAATAAACACCCAAAAGAGCGGCGAATACAAGTTAGCCTTAGTAACCAACAGCTTCACAAATACCCAAAAGCTATCGGCAATGGCAGCTAAGCCCGATTTCCACCCGTACGACACCTCAATAGGCCAGCTTTCTGTAAAATCCTGAAACAGGTTAACCATTCGGATATGGCTTGGGAGCATAAAGTAGGCTAAAGCCATTAGGATTCCTCCTCCAACTAAAATGGGCCCAATCCCGATAAAAAAGTTCCCGATCTTTTGGTAGATGCTTTTCTTATTGTATGAATGCGAAACATAGCCCAGCGTTCCCGATTTTGGGTCGGACTTAAAGAAGCGCACCTCTTTTACCTTATGCATAAAAATAAGGCAGAATATCCAATGGCCAAACTCGTGAACCGGAGTTCCTATCCACCCCGTAAAGTAGGTGTCGAACTTTGGGCCTACCGACTGCGAGTAGTTTCGACGGGCTGTACGAGCCAAAAGGTACAGCACCAGCCCCATTACGGCCATTACGCCAACAAACCACCAGAACTGGTAAAGGGTATTAAACACCACTGCTTTAATCGATCCCATAACAAATATTTATGTTCCAAAACTAGCAAAAAAAGAGGGTATCCGAATGGACACCCTACTTGTTTTATTGCGTTTGATGATTTACGATCTGCGTGAACGCGAATCTCTATCACGACGAGGTCTGTCTCCACGGTCGCGGAAACCACGATCACCACGATCACGATCTCCACCGCTTCTACGATCACCTCGGCGCTCTCCTCTATCACCACGTTCTCCACGGTAACCGCCGCCAAAGCCGCCACCGCCTCCACGACGATCGCCACGACCACCGCCATTACCGCCCTTGCTGTCGCCAGCAATCTCGGCAAGAGGACGACCACCGCCACGACGCATGGTGTTAAGAACTTCGAGCGTATGCTCTGCCTCCTTAAACGGAATGGTTACAAACGAGAAGGCATCCATTACCTTTACATCGTCGATAACTGCATCAGGTAGGTGAGCCTTATCCTTAAGCAGATCAACAATCATTTTCGAATTGTAGCCGTCAAACTTTCCAAGAGCGATGAAAAGGCGAGCCTTACCCTTGGTGTCTACAGATACGGTACGGATCTCAGAGTAGCTGTTCTCATCCAGCTCATCCTTAAATGCCAATTTAAGAAGAGAAGCAAGGGCAATATCAGGCCCATTCACTGCAATAAGATCTTCGGCCATACCCAAGTATTCCATGTAGCTTTCGTTTCCTACAATCTCCTCAAGGTCTGTCTTAATCTTATTCTTCTTTATGCTGATTACGTCGTTGGCAGTAGGCAACTTCTCCTTGCGGATCTTAACGTTTACGTTGCGCTGCATGGCAACAAACTGACGGTACTCCGAAGGAGTAATGAAAGTAATCGCCGTGCCCTGCTTCCCTGCACGACCGGTACGTCCGATACGGTGTACGTACGATTCGGGATCTTGAGGTAACGAGTAGTTAATTACGTGGGTAAGGTCGTTAATGTCGATACCACGAGCGGCCACATCGGTAGCCACCAAAATGTTGATGTGCTTGTTGCGGAACTTGCGAAGGATCTTCTCACGCAGCGCCTGAGAAATATCTCCGTGAAGCCCATCTGCATCGTAACCACGCTCGATAAGCTTAGAGGTAACCTCATCTACCCCATTTTTGGTGCGGCAGAATACCAGTCCGTAGAACTCGGGTTCCACATCGATGATGCGGGTTAGCGCATCAAAGCGGTCGGAATCGCGAAGCTCGAAGTAGATCTGATCGGTTAGATCTGCAGTAACCTGCTTCGACTCCACCTTTAGTAGCTCTGGCTCCTTCATGTAGTGCTTAGCCAGCTTAGCAATGCGCTGAGGCATTGTTGCAGAGAATAGGAGCATTCTGCGCTCCTCGGGTGCATGCTGAAGAATCTCTTCGATATCGTCAACAAAACCCATGTTGAGCATTTCGTCGGCCTCATCAAGGATAACGTACTGCAGGTTGTCGAGAACCAAGCTGCCACGACCTAGGTGATCGAGCACTCTACCTGGAGTTCCAACTACCACCTCTACGCCCTTTTTCAACCTACGAAGCTGCTCGCTTATAGATTGTCCTCCATAAATGGAGATGATAAAAAGCTTCTTGTCGCCTTTAAACGAAGCCATTTCTTCTGTCACCTGTATCGCCAATTCGCGCGTAGGAACCAAAACCAACGCTTGAACTCCTTTCCCAGGTTGTACCCTCTCGAGGATCGGTAATCCAAATGCTGCCGTTTTCCCGGTTCCTGTCTGCGCCTGTCCGATGACATCGCGTTCGCCATTAAGTAAGGCCGGAATCGCCAGTGCTTGGATTGGTGTTGGGGTTTCAAACCCCTTTTCATCAAGAGCCTTAAGGGTGCTCTCCGAGAGCCCTAAAACTCTGAATTCATCCAATTTGTCCATTAAAAAATTTTATTAGTCTAATATGGGAGTAAACGAGTTATCCCACGGTTGGCAAAGGTACGTAAATAAATGAAAGATTTATAGGCAAATAGGAACGCGCCCCCTTTAAGCCTCTTAAATATCCTTAAAGCTTCGGGCACCTAAGAAATGGAACGATAGCCTCTGCGGCGTGCCGATAAGAGAACGCCATCCGGCGAACGTTTAGTATTGCCCAAAGTGTTGGGAAGCCTTCCTGCATACTTTTTGCCTCGTCGGAAGAAGTGGTAGCCTTTCAATCATGGTGTAGCTGCTACGCATTTCGCTGCTTAGCAAAAAAAGAAAGAGAGATGCCTCAAAAGAAGCATCTCTCCTATCTATTAGTAAAAAATAGATTCTCGCTATAAGCCGTACTTACGCCAATCGGAAAGGGCATTGAGCGCCTTTCTGACGGTCTCGTCTTCGTTGTTGATTATCTGAAAGTACTCGGAGGTATCCCAGAGCTTTTGCGCAATGAGTCCTTTCAGTATCATGTTGATTTCCTTAGCCGATTTGCCATACTCTTCCATATTTGGCTCTACCCCCATCTTCTTGCCGTACTGCATAAAATCGTTCTGAATTTCGTCGCTAACCACGAACGACTTGCTGTAGCTCTCGAATGTTGGATACTTTGCCTCAAGCTTCTTTCTATGCTGATCGACGTAGTTTACCACAAACTGCTGAAAGACGCCCTTGCGCGATAGGTTTCCGTAGTACTTGGTGTACCATGTTGTATCAAGAGGGATAAAAATATCGGGCATAATGCCTCCTCCACCGTACACCACTCGCTTTTTGGCGAGGGTGCTAAACTTTAGCGAATCGCTAAAGTGGATGCTATCCTTGTTGGTTAGCTCACCTTTGGCCTCGCGCTTATACAGATCCATATAGTAGCCTTCAGCATCGCCGTTTTTAAACGGGCGCTGGATAACACGACCTGTTGGGGTGTGATAACGAGCAACAGTAAGCCTTACCATTGAGCCATCAGGAAGCATTTGCTGGCTTTGTACCAACCCTTTACCAAACGTTCTGCGTCCAACGATTAACCCTCTATCCCAATCCTGAATAGCACCAGCAACAATCTCCGAAGCAGAGGCAGAGCCTTCGTCGACAAGCACCACCAGCTTCCCTTTTTCGAATAAGCCCTTCTCTGTGGCCGTAAAATCACGTCGAGGCTGATTTGTTCCTTCGGTATAAACAATTTTCTTTCCGATACCTAAAAACTGATCCGAAAGCCCAATTGCAGTACCGAGATACCCACCCGAATTACCTCGAAGGTCCAAGATTAGCGCCTCTGTTCCCGTTTTCAGCTTCGCGAAAGCCTTCTGAAATTCATCGTATGTGTTTTGAGCAAAACGAGAAACTTTAATGTAGCCTACTGTAGGAGTAAGGTTATAAGCAGCATCAACGCTGTAAATTGGGATTTTATCGCGAATGATCATAAAGTCTAGCAGCTCTTCAACGCCCCTACGCCTAATCTGAAGCTCAACTTTAGTACCCTTTGCTCCGCGCAAGTAGGAGAAAACATCCGAATTCTTTAGGCCAATATTGGCAACCATTTTCCCATCGATTTTAAGAATACGATCGCCGGGGAAAAGCCCAACCTTTTGCGAAGGACCTCCTGGAATGGTGTTAACCACAATTAGCGTATCCTCGAGAATGTTGAATTCGATTCCGATCCCTTCAAAGTTACCCTCGAGCGGTTCGCTCATCTTCTTTACCTCTTCCTTTGAGATGTAAACCGAGTGAGGATCGAGCTTACTCAGAATGTTTACTATCGACTTCTCTACTATATCGGGAGTATCAATGGTGTCCACATATTCCGTTTTCAGCATGAAAAGGAACTTGTTCAGCTTAAAAAGCTGCTCATTCAGCTGCTGGTCTTGCGCCGAAGCAAATGGCACCGAAAGCATAAGCATCATTGCTGCCAGATAGAGTTTTTTCAACTTATTTTTCATGTACGTGTGTTTTCTTTACTAAACAACCAAATGGGATGTTAGCTTGCAAATATAACCAATTAAGAATGCCACAAGCTACACAAAAAGTTGGACCAGCAAGCAAACTCGTACATCAACTTTGCTCCTTAGTTTCGCAATTCGTGCAAAAGAATCTCTTTTTGCACCTCTATTCGAGCACCCGTTGTTAAAGTTTAACAATACCAAAGCCTTCTTAAATTTCGTGGCATCAAAAAATAGATAGATTTGTCACCATCGAACTTCAAAAGAAATGAGCGGATTCTCTTACAGCATAAAACGGATGCACCTCGCAACTCTTGCGGGCATGCGCTCTATGCATTCCACTAAGGGAATAAAACGCTCTGCTAAGCTCTAAGGCTGTCTACGATTCTTGGGCCTCTCCTAGATAGCCAATGACCATACCCCGAGCAACTTTTCTAAAGGTCCCCCCTTTGTGTGTTTACTAGAACAATTCTGTCAAATTTTATCATCGTAATCCCAATGATCGTTCAAAAGTTTGGAGGCACATCTGTAGGCAGTCCGAGCAACATGCAGCATGTAACATCCCTTGTAAATGATGGCAACAGTAAGATTGTAGTACTTTCGGCAATGTCGGGCACCACCAATGCACTAGTCGAAATCAGCGAATTGCTTAAAGATAATAACCTTAAAGCCGCAAAAGAAAAAAGCCTAAAGCTCCACGAGAAGTACAAGGAGGTTGCTAGCGAGCTGTTTGCTAACGAAGAGTATAGGACAAAAGCCAATGCCTACATTACTCAAATATTTGAAGAGATCGATACTGCAATAAATACAGACTACAGCACCGATGTAGAATACGAGCTGCTTTCGAAAGGCGAGCTGCTTTCTACCCATTTGGTGTACTTCTACCAGTTACAGGAAGGCCTAAGCACAGCGCTAATTCCTGCCCTCGAGTTCATGTACATCAATGAAGAAGGCGATCCTCAAATAGAGGTAATCAAAGAAAGGCTAAAACCATTCCTTGAACAAAACAAGGACAAAAACATTCTTATTACACAAGGCTTTATCTGCCGCAATCACGAAGAAAAGATTGCAAACCTAAAGCGTGGCGGAAGCGATTACAGCGCATCGCTTATTGGAGCCGCAGCCAATGCCGACTGCATCGAAATTTGGACCGATATCGACGGAATGCACAACAACGACCCTCGATATGTTGAGAATACAACTCCAATTCGTCAGCTATCGTTTGACGAAGCAGCCGAACTTGCATACTTTGGAGCAAAGATTCTTCATCCATTCTGCATCTTCCCTGCACAGGAATTCAACATACCTGTTCTCCTAAAAAACACAATGGAGCCAGCTGCTGAAGGAACATACATTAGCAAAACTATTATTTCGAGAGGGTTTAAAGCGGTTGCCGCAAAAGACAACATTACAGCGATAAAGATTAAGAGCAGCAGAATGCTGATGGCCTACGGTTTCCTAAAAAAGGTATTCGAGATATTCGACCGCCATAGAACCCCTATCGATATGATAACCACCTCGGAAGTAGCCGTATCGCTCACCATCGACAACGACAGCGAACTCGAGGGTATCATCAAGGAAATTGAGTCTTTCGCTACGGTAGAGGTTGATTCCGAACAAACTATTATTTGCATTGTTGGAAATCTTGTAGCCGATAAGCACGGTATGGCTGCACAAGTTACCGAAGCGCTTTCGTCCATCCCTCTTCGAATGATCTCGTACGGTGGAAGCGAGTACAACATTTCGGTACTAATCCGCAGCGAATATAAGAGCGAGGCATTGCAGCTACTACACCAACATCTATTTCTGAACAACTAAATGAAGAACTTTCCACATATCAGCCTTTTCGAGGAGCTTAATGCAATCGAGACACCTTTCTATCTATATGACATGAATCTGCTCAACCGCACCCTCAACAAGGCTAAGGAAGCAGCCGACAAGCGCGGCTACTTTATCCACTACGCGCTAAAAGCAAATAACAATAACCCGCTGCTAATAGCCATACGCGAGCGCGGTTTTGGGGTAGATTGTGTGAGCGGCAACGAGGTAAGCAAGGCGCTGGAAATGGGGTTTTCCCCCGATACAATAGACTTTGCAGGTATTGGTAAAACAGACGAAGAAATTGAAACGGCACTTAATGCCGAGATCTTCAGCCTTAATGTGGAGTCGATTGAGGAGCTGGAAGTAATCGATGAAATTGCAGGAAAGATAGGCAAGATAGCCAACGTATCGCTCCGCATCAATCCCAACATCGATGCGCACACCCATAAAAACATCACCACCGGATTAAGCGAGAATAAGTTTGGGCTCGACCTAACAATGCTCCCTAAACTTGTTGACAGGCTACATGCATTCAAAAATGTAGAATTAAAAGGGTTGCACTTCCACGTAGGATCGCAGATACTAGATCTCAACGTGTTTAAGGAACTCGCACAAAAGGCCTCGCAGCTTAACCACTACTTCTATAACCAAGGATTCAAGTTCAAACACATTAACATGGGGGGCGGGCTAGGTGTTTCGTACAAGAATCCAAGCAATGAATCTATCGTTGATTTCGAGGCATTCTTTAAGGTATTCGAAGAGAACCTAAGCCTCCCCCAAGGCATGAAGGTTCACTTTGAACTGGGAAGAGCACTCGTTGCCCAAAGTGGAATTCTAATTACAAAGGTTGTTTTTGTAAAAAAAGGGCTCACAAAGAAATTCCTCATCCTCGATGGAGGGATGACCGATCTCATACGTCCAGCACTTTACCAAGCTTTTCACCTTACCGAAAACATCAGCCGTGAAGAAGTTTCTGAAACCTACGATGTGGTTGGACCGATTTGCGAATCGACAGATTGCTTTGGAGAAAACCTTGTGCTATCAACCAGCTACCGTGGCGACCTTGTTGCCATCTACACCACCGGTGCCTACGGACAGGTTATGAGTTCGAAGTACAACATGCGAGATAAAGCTAAAGCATACTACGTTGCAAATGGAATTCTTTACACAGAGAAGGATTACGTGCATGCTATAAATGCTGAAAAAGAATAATAGTAGTCTAGATCCTAGATGAAAAAGGCCCCTAAAACAAAGTTCGTAGGGGCCTTTTCTATTAATAGAATATCCTCTTAAGGAGAAATCAATGTCGAATCGGGAACAAAATAATCACCTCCAGTAAAAGAAGATTTTGATGTAGCAAGCGTATTAGTATTAGCATTTTCGTCTACCATTTCAGCATCCTCATTCTTTTCGGGAATTGCATTTTGCCTATGAATAATTTTGCAGCCCCTATAGTAGTAGCTAATGATGTGCTGGTACGACATATGCAGCTGAGCCATACTCGATGCGCCATCCTGACAAAGGCCTACCCCATGTCCAAAACCCTTTCCCGAAAAAACTATGCTATCACCAAACTGAGAATAGCTGAAAAAGGTAGAACGCAAACCTAAATCCTTACGCACTTTGTACAGAGGGAAAGTTACATTGCCCACTTCCAAGATAGACTGCCGGCGCGGCTGCTCAAAACCTTTAGGTAGCTGATCAGGAGACACGGTCACACCATTACCTTCTAGATATTTATCCCATTTAGATACGGCAACAGACATTCGCCACTTGTAGCTCTTAGAATTTGAGCAATAGGGACAAGAGCACGAACGAAGGTAGCTTTTATACTTTGGCCATACATCCTCCGAGTTTACAGTTTGTCCCCCACAGTTGGCATGAAAAACAGCCGTTATAAGCTCATTGTTACGATTTACAACTACTAAATCTCGGGTTTGCTCACATCCCTTCACTATCTCAGAATTTGAGCAGGCAACTCCCTTGTAAGCTTGGCAATGAACATCGTCGCAGAGGTTAAACTTTTCCCCTTTATGCTTATTCATATGCCCAATTGCATATGTACGTGCAATAATTGCCTGAACCTTATACATTTCTAATGGCTGTTTTCCTCCTATTTCAGCCTCAACAACTCCCGCAATGTACTGCTCAAAGTCTGTTTCCAGAATAGATTCAATGCCGCCACCCTTGGCCGTAAATGCAATATTTCCTGAGTACTTTCGAAGATTTTTTAAGGACGGATTAGCAGGATTAAGGCTAAACATATTCGAATCAGTCGACGGTTTAACCAGCACGCGGCTAAACGTTCCCAATGCCCGATCAATTGTACGAATACGAATTTTACCTTTCGAAGAAGTAATGTACAACAAATCATTTTTCTTGAGTTCTGCCAACATTATTCCCCCTCCAAAAACCCTAAAACTTTCCTTATGAGGCTTTAAGATGAGGCTTTGAGGGTGCTGCTGCGCATAAACCGAGATAAGGATCTTTGTCGATCCGCTTGGAGCATAGGGTTGAGCAAAAAGGTTAGAAGATCCTACTCCTAACACCAGCATCCAAATCAGAAATAATGAAAGCTCAACCTGCCTCACCTACTCTACTCAGATAAAAGTTCAACCATTTTTTTTGCAGTACGCGCCGAAGAGCCTACCTCTCCTAGCATGCCCTTCAATTCGGCATAATCGTGCAACACCTGATCGCGCCTTGCACCACCCGGAAGCAATGACACTAGCTCCTGAACCATCTTTTCAACCGTCATGTCGTACTGCAGTAGCTCACGAACCACCTCTCGGTTCATAATTATATTCACCAACGACACCCACTTTACTTTAATAAATGCCTTCGCAATAGTTGCCGATATATGGCTTGTACGGTAGCATACTGCTTGCGGAATGTTATATAGAGCAGCCTCCAGTGTCGCTGTTCCCGAGGTCACCAGCGCAACTTCTGAAACATTAAAGAGTTCGTAGGTTTGATTGTAAACCATTTTCACCACTCCATCAATTAAAAATGGCGCATAAAATTCACGCGAAAGCGAGGGTGCTCCTGCAACTACAAACTGATAGTTTGGAAAATGAGCAGCCACCTGTTTCATTAGCGGAAGACACTTCTCCACCTCCTGCTTTCGGCTGCCAGCAAGCACTGCTACAATACGTTTATTCGCCAGCTGATTTTTAGCCACAAACTCATCAAACGAAGGCAGCCTATCTCTCTTCTGATCAAGTGCGTCAATAAGAGGATTGCCCTCGTAGCAGACCTCTATTCCAAATCTGCGGAAGTATTCTGTTTCAAAAGGGAATATAGTGAACAGTTTATCTACGTTTTGTTGCAACCGTTTTACACGACCTTCCTTCCACGCCCAAACCTTTGGCGCGATATAGTAGAAAACCTTAATTCCTCGTTCTTTGGCCCACTTGGCAATTCTAAAGTTGAAACCCGGATAATCGATTAAGATAATGACATCGGGCTGGTATTGTTCAATATCGTTCTGGCAATCTTTAAAGTTGTGCGATATGGTTCTTAAATTCTTAACAACCTCCAAAAATCCCATAAAGGCCATATCACGATAGTGCTTTGCAAGCGTTCCTCCTACGGCAGCCATTAAATCGCCACCAAAGAAGCGGAATTCGGCATTGGAATCATGTATTTTAAGCCCTTTCATAAGATTCGAACCGTGCAAATCGCCAGAAGCCTCGCCTGCAACCAAGTAGTATTTCATTTTTAGTAAATCTTTTGTATCAAATAAATGACTAGAACAATACTCGCCATAATCATAGTTCCCCAAACAACACCTTTAGCACTACGATTGCGATCGAAGTGTAGATACAGGTAAAAAATAATAAGATTGGGATAAACGCATAAGCTCAGAATCTTCGAGAACGTTCCAAAAATCAGCATAGTTTGCACATAGTTGACCAACTTTATAGTCCCCGACATAAGCAATAGCGCAGTAATGAAAATAATAGAAGGCACAACAATTGCTGCAACAATCCCAGTCCTATTGGTATCGCGTTTAATAAACTCCAGCATTTCGAGAGAATCTTTTGTAAGTACTACAAAACTATGATTTAATTCGCTATTGAAGAAATAATGGTAAGGATTTGAGATAACAGATGGCACATATCGCCTGTTATCCACCAAGTTTACAGCAAACTCGGCTCGTAATTTAGGGTATAATAAAAAGTACCTGCCAGCCAAACTAACAGGTACTTATCCAATATCTATCGACTATCGACTATTGTCTTTCATTCAATATCATCCTAAAATCGCTCCCCGATGGATTTTGGAATGGCGTTAGGTTAAACTCGGGAAGTACCGACCAAAAATGTTCTAGAAGACTGGCCTTCACATTTTCAAACTCGTTGGCATCCTTCTTTCGAGAAAAGCAGATGTACTCTACAGGAACCCCCTTGTCAATTGCAGGTAAGTAGCGAACTATTAAGCTAAGATCTTGATTGATGTCCTCATTGCTACGAAGCGACAGTTCTACGTAGTTCCTAAATAGGTTTAGGTTTGAAGGACGAACGCCCATGGCAATATCGTGCTCCCCGTTGCCTACCAAGCCCTCATTCTTCAAGCTTGTCCTAATATCGCTAAGATAATCCTTAAGGATTGGAAACTTTTCTAGTTTCTCAAGCAAATCGTCGGAGCAAAGGCGGACCGAATTCACATCGATGTAGATGCTATTCTTCAAACGACGTCCTTGAGCCAACTCCATACCTCGCCAATTTTGAAACGATTCGGTTACCAGCGAGTAGGTTGGAATAGAGTTAATCGTAAAGTCCCAATTTTGTACCTTAACCGAGGTTAGACTAATATCCATCACCTTACCATCGATATTTCGGTTAGGCATTTCAATCCAATCACCAATTTTCACCAAATCGTTGGCTGATAACTGAACCGATGCTACCAGCCCAAGAATGGTATCCTTGAACACCAACATCAGAACAGCAGCAAAGGTTCCTAAACCAAAAAGGATCTTTGCTGGATCTTTATCGGCCAAAATGCCAATTATTACAATGGTTCCAAAGAAGTAGGCAATAATCTTGGCAACTTGAATATACCCCTTTATGGAACGATCTTTGGCCATTTCGGTGGTATTGTACATGTCGTTAGCCGCGCTCAAAAAGGCATCGAGCGTCCAAACAACCACGAATACGGAGTATCCCTTGAGCAAGACTTGAATAACCTCGTAGTAGGTGCTACTGAAATCCGAAAGGGCTATCTCAAAAAGATGGTAAGCAATAAGAGCAGGAATAAGGTTGCTTAATCGCTTAAACACATGGCGATCAACCAAAAAGTCGTCCCAAAGCGATTTCGTTCGCTTAGCAATTTGATGGATTACTTTTAGAATAATGGCATCTATGATCTTTTTAGCAACATATGCCAACAGCATAATAACAACAACGCTTATGGCTACGCGCGTAAAGACGATGATGTTCTCGGGAACACCCCAGTTCAATAGAAGATTCTGGAATTCATGGATAAGCTGTTCCCCATGGTGAGTGGCAATTTTTGCCTGCTGTTCAATCGAATTCATACGAAGTGATTTGTTTTTAGCAATTTCAAATAAAATCCGCGTAGCATTTTTCATCATCCGAAATATTCAACACGCTATGCGGGGTTCTTTTTTTTCCTACTTTTATCCTCATCACAAAATTATTAAAATGAAAAGAATCCAAGCTATACTCTTGTTCTTTTGCATCTTTTTAACGCCAGTAGTCAAGGCGCAGGATGCATACAGTAGCTACTTTACGGATAAGTCGTTACGAATTGATTTTCTACTGGCAGGCGATGCCTCTGCGCAGCATGTGTATATCGACAAGTACTCGGAAGAGCCTATTTGGGCAGGAACACGCTCCAATCTGGTGGCGCCTTTCGAGTATGGCGAATACCTTTTTAAGGCCTTCGATAAAGCTACCGGAAAGGAAATATTTAAAGTTGGCTTTAGCACTCTATTTTTTGAGTGGCGCACTACTGCCGAAGCCAAGATGCTGCCACGAGCCTATCCGCAAGTGGTAACCATGCCTTTCCCAAAGGCATCAGTAGATGTTGAATTTTTCGAGCGTAACCGTACTACTGGAGGGTGGAACTCGCTGCTGAAGACGTCGATCGATCCTACGAGCATGTTCATCAGCCGTGAGGCTAAACCAAGCTACCCAAGAAAGAAAATCTTGGATAATGGTTCTCCTGCAGGTAAGGTTGATATGGTTTTTATAGCAGAAGGATACACCAAAGATCAAATGGGCAAGTTCGAAAAGGATGTTCGCGAAATGGTCGATTATATGTTCCAACGCGAGCCCTACAAGTCGCGCAAGAGCGATTTCAACATCTATGCGGTAATGGCTCCATCGGAGAATGCAGGGCCCGATAACCCGGGAAAAGGCTATTGGAGCCGTACGCCACTTGCATCCACCTTCTATACCTTTGGGACTGATCGCTACCTGACTACTTCCGACTATAAAGCCGTACGCGACGCCATTTGGGATGTTCCTACCGATGCCATTTTTATTTTAACCAATACCAACGTTTACGGAGGTGGTGGTATTTACAACTACTATGCAATGGCTTCGTCGGATAACAAGTATAAGGGGGAGGTGATGATCCACGAGTTTGGCCATTCATTCGCAGGACTAGCCGACGAATACTTCAACTCCGAAACCGCCTACGAAGATTTCTACAACCTTAAGTTGGAGCCTTGGGAGCCCAACATCACCACGCTGGTGAACTTCGATGCCAAGTGGAAGTCGATGCTCCCTGCTGGCACGCCAATCCCAACCATTTCCGACCCTAACAAGCCCCGTGATCTGGGTGTTTACGAGGGTGGCGGATATATGGCTAAAGGCATTTATCGCCCAATTGACAAGTGCCAAATGCGCGTAAATACCAAGGATGGCTTCTGCCCTGTTTGCCAACAGGCTATATCGCGTATGATTGACTACTTCGTTAAGTAGCATCGTTTTGTAGATTTTACAGTGCCTTAAATCGATTAAAGAGACGTGCTAGAAGCGCGTCTCTTTTGCGTTAATACGATGTCAGTTCGATGTAGCAAGTCAATGTAAACAGTAAAGGCTGTTATAAAGGCGGATTCCCCTCCTTTTAAGGAGGGGAATCCGCTGATTTTACCTTTTGTTAGTCATATTTAGGTTTTCAATTCCTCACGTTAATACGCTATATGCTGCTGCTTTTTTGCATCCTTTTTATCTGTTATTGCTCCAAAATAGAGCGGGTTACTTAGAGCCTTATGTCAATTATCTGCTTTTTTGCAAAGAATTATTCAAAACAAGGAGCTATTTTTGGTCCGCTTAAATTCACAAGGTGAAAACCCTTCAGTTTGCAATCTCGTAAGGGTTGTTTACAAATTCCCCTTGTTAACGAAAAGAAACGAATAGATGGATATGAAGAGCATAAGCATTGATTCTTCGTTGGAGGAGATCAATGAGTCGTTCAAGGGAACTCTTATGGAGAATCTTGGAATCGTAATTACAAAGATTGGGAAGGGACGGGTTGAAGCCACCATGCCAGTAGATCATCGAACTGTACAGCCAGTTGGAATACTTCACGGAGGGGCAACCATTGCACTTGCCGAAACAATTGCCGGGCATGGATCCTTTCTTTTAATAGATACGGCTACTCATGATGTTCGCGGGATGCAGCTAAGCACCAGCCACATCTCAGGAGCTCGCGATGGCGAGGTGAAAGGAGTTGGAACCATAATTCACCAAGGTAGTTCTACCCATCTGTGGAATGTTGATGTGTTTCAGGGCGAACGCCTCATCTCATCAATACGTGTTACCAATATGATTATTGAACGCCGATAGTAATGTCTATAGTACCTACTCAATATGCCCGTTTACTAGATGAACTCATTGCTCGAGGAATAGCATTTGCCTGCTACTTTTTGCCATTCAACGCTAAGCCTACGCTTATTGTGGAAAATAACGAGCCTGCAGAGCTGCTTTCATATGGCGATCTTGATGGTGAGAATGGCTTTGTGTTTGCCCCATTTACGATAAGCAACGAAAAACCTCTTCTTCTTTTTAGATCGAAAAACATCTATAGCGGTTTTGTAGATGATATTTCGATGCCGATTAGTGGCGTTGCCGTGAACGGAAATAATTCAGCCTATTCTACAACACAGGAACTGTACGATAGCACTTTTCGCTGCTTTATGGATCTGCTAAAAAGTGGTCGGTTCGCCAAGCTAGTGCTTTCCCGCAAGCTGGTTATCGATCGGCATATAAAGAGCATCGGAAAGGTTTTTCTGAACGCAAACAAGGCCTATCCGTCAGCATTTACCTACTTGGTGAATGCACCAAAATCGGGTTTATGGCTTGGTGCAACGCCCGAACTCCTTCTAAAAGGAGATGGCGATTCCTTTCAAACCGTTGCACTTGCAGGAACTATGCCCGTTTCGGGAGATAGTACCGATTATAGCTGGAGCGAAAAGGACTGCGAGGAGCAGCAGCTCGTGGCCGACTATATTTCGGACCGACTGGCCCTTTGTGGGGTAGCAAACGTTGAGAAGAATGGGCCAATTACCATTAAAGCAGGTAATATAGTTCATCTAAAAACAACCTTTAAGTTTGCTACTGATGGCAATATTGGTGTAGGAAGGCTTGTTGATACGCTCCATCCAACTCCTGCTGTATGTGGATTACCCAAAGAGGAAGCTCGGCAGTACATTATCGAAACGGAGCAGCACAATAGGGAGTACTACACCGGTTTTGCAGGAATTGTTAGCTCGAACAAGGAAACCGAATTATACGTAAATTTGCGCTGCATGAAGGTGGAGGCGCAGCAGCTCTCGCTTTTTGCGGGTGGTGGTATCACCGCCAAATCCGAAGGAGAAAGAGAATGGAAGGAAACCAACCATAAGCTTCGAACCCTTCAATCTATAATTGAAGCAGACTATTAGATGTACTCCAACAAGAAAAGTATTCAGCAACTTTTGTCGCTCATGCTCGAGCATGGCGTAACCAATGTGGTTCTCTCTCCGGGGTCGCGCAATGCACCGCTGATACACACCTTCAGCCAGCACCCGCAGCTTACGTGCTACACCATTGTGGACGAGCGAAGCGCTGCCTACTTTGCCCTTGGATTAATCCTTAAGACCCAAAAGCCAGTAGCAGTTTGCTGCACGTCGGGAACTGCGCTGCTCAACTATAGTTCGGCAACCGCCGAAGCCTACTACCAGAAGCTTCCGCTAATGGTTATCTCCGCCGATCGTCCCACCCATTGGGTAGGGCAGGCTGACGGGCAAACCATCAACCAAAAGAACGTGCTCGCCAACTTTGTGAGGCGTAGCGTTACACTTCCCGAGATTAACAATGCAGACGATCTGTGGCTCTGCAACCGATTGGTAAACGAAGCGCTAATTGCCCTTACCCGCACCGATGCTGGTCCTGTTCATGTAAACATCCCCCTTTCCGAGCCGCTTTACGAGTTTACCAAGGATTCCATTCCTGCGGTAAGGAAAATTCAACTAGTAGAGGGTAACCCTAGTGTTCCTTCATCCTACGTTGAGGAATGGAGCTCCTTCACCAAGAAAATGGTGGTTGTAGGGCAGCATCTCCCAAGTAAGGAGCTAACGAGCGCTGTCGAGAAGCTGGCGCTGCGTGGCGATACCGTAATCATCGCCGAGCATACGGCAAATCTGCCCTCGGCAGCTAGCGTGCAGCAGCTCGAGCAGGTGCTGGTGTCGCTTACCGATAGCGAGAAGGCTCAGTTTGCCCCCGATATCCTGTTAACCCTTGGTGGGCACATCGTGTCGAAGCGCTTTAAGCAGCTTATTCGTAGGCATCAGCCTTCGAGGCACTGGCGTATTGGCTGCGATGTGGTTGACACCTACCAGGCGCTTACCGATTTGCTTGACGTTGATGCTCCTTCGTTTGTTGAGGGGATTGCGAAAACCGAGGTTGGGGCTAAAGAATACCATAATCTCTGGGCTAATCGGAGTGAACAAGCTATATCAGCAGGAAAAGAGTACCTAAAGGGCGTTCCTTACTCGGATATGCTCGTCTACAGGACCGTATTCGAGCAAATGCCTTCGGGGATCTCCCTTCATTTGGGGAATAGCACCCCAGTGCGCTACGCGCAGCTCTTCTCGCTTCCAAGCAATGTCGATGTGTACAGCAACAGGGGAACCAGCGGCATAGATGGCGTTGTATCTACCTTTACAGGGTTTGCCTCGCAAAACGATAGGCTGTCGTTGCTTTTAGTTGGCGAACTCTCGTTCCTGTACGACTCCAACGGGCTTTGGAACCGATACCTTTCGCCCAAGGCTCGCATCATCGTCATCAACAATGGCGGCGGTGGCATCTTTAGGCTGATCGATGGTCCATCAAAATCAGAAGCATTAGAGCAGCACATCGAGTATCGCCACGGGCAATCGGTCGAAAATATAGCAACTGCATTTGGCGTAGAGTACCTATCTGCATCTAACGAGAAGGAGCTGGAATGCTCGCTCGAAAGGCTGATGGATGAGAGCATCAACATGCCGATGCTACTGGAAGTATTTACACCTTCGGAGCTGAACTCGGAGGTTTACAAAGGTTATTTCGAATATTTAAAAACTAAATAAAGGCTACGACTATGGCTGAGAAAAGAGAATGGTCAACCATTAAGGAGTACGAAGAGATTCTTTTCGACTACTTCGAAGGTATCGCAAAAATTACCATCAACCGTCCGCGCTACTACAATGCGTTTACCCCAACAACGGTTAGCGAGATTAGCGATGCGCTACGCATCTGCCGCGAAGATCAGCAGATAAACGTTATCGTGCTTACCGGCGCCGGCGATAAGGCGTTCTGCTCGGGTGGCGACCAAAACGTTAAGGGTGTTGGAGGTTACGTGGGTAAGGACGGGGTACCTCGTCTGAACGTGCTCGAGGTTCAGCGCCAAATCCGCTCGATGCCAAAGCCAGTTGTGGCAATGGTAAACGGGTACGCAATTGGCGGCGGACACGTGCTACACGTTGTGTGCGACCTAAGCATCGCTTCGGAGAATGCCATCTTCGGGCAAACAGGTCCTAAGGTGGGCAGCTTCGATGCCGGATTGGGCTCGTCGTACCTCGCTTCGATCGTAGGCCAGAAGAAGGCTCGCGAAATTTGGCTGCTATGCCGCCAGTACAGCGCACAAGAGGCTCTGGAAATGGGCTTGGTAAATAAGGTCGTTCCCTTCGATAAGCTCGAAGACGAGGTTGTAGAGTGGTGCCAAATAATGATGCAGCACAGCCCAATGGCGCTTCGCATGCTTAAGCTGGGTATGAACGCCGATCTTGACGGGCAGGTAGGCCTACAGGAGTTTGCCGGCAACGCAACCCTTCTATACTACCTCACCGAAGAGGCTCAGGAAGGAAAGCACGCCTTCCTCGAGAAGCGCAAGCCCGACTTCCACAAGTACCCAAAGTATCCATAGAAGATTTTTCCCTTTTTGATATGCGAACCGCCCGAAGCAATCTTCGGGCGGTTCGTTTTTATGCAGCCCACCGGAATAATGGAACTGGGATGCTAAGTTCGGGTACGCTACCGAGTTTTGTACTCTCCAGGTCTCGCCGTTGGGGTACGCTACTGAGTTTTGTACCCTCCAGGTCTCACCGCTAGGGTACGCTACCGAGTTTTGTACCCTCCAGGTCTCACCGCTGGGGTACGCTACTGAGTTTTGTACCCTCCGGGTCTCGCCGTTGGGGTACGCTACTGAGTTTTGTACCCTCCAGGTCTCACCGCTAGGGTACGCTACTGAGTTTTGTACCCTCCAGGTCTCACCGCTGGGGTACGCTACTGAGTTTTGTACCCTCCGGGTCTCACCGCTGGGGTACGCTACTGAGTTTTGTACCCTCCGGGTCTCGCCGTTGGGGTACACTACTGAGTTTTGTACCCTTCGGGCCTCACCGCTAGGGTACGCTACTCAGCCGTATTTGAGCTATCTTTGCTTCCATTAATCGTAAATATGTAGCTATGTCATCATCGGAGTACACCTTTAAAGTAGCACCAAATTGCACCAAGTGCAGCGCCTGCTCGCATGTATGCCCTTCGGGGATTATTGTAATGACCGCCGATGGCCCCACCCTGCCCAATGCCAAGATCTGCATCCGTTGCGGGCACTGCGTGGCGGTTTGCCCAGTCGATGCGCTCGACTTCAGCCTTACCCCGCTTGCCAATCAGAAAAGAATAGATGGCGCCCTCACTATAGATTCGGAGAAAGCAGAACAGTTCCTTCGTTCGCGCCGATCCATTCGCAACTACCGAAAGAAGGAGGTTGCCAACGACGACCTAACGCGCCTGCTGGAGGTTGCCCACTACGCCCCATCGGGAGGGAATACCCAGAGCGTATCGTACGTGGTAGTCAACAAGCGCGAAATACTTGATAAGCTGTCGGCGCTAACGCTCGATTGGATCGCGGAGATGTCGAAGGTAAACGCCTCGATGCGCTCGTACAGCAACCTGGTAAGCATTAGCCGCGAATCGGGGGCCGATGTCATATTTAGAGGAGCACCTGCGCTGGTGGTCGCCGTAGGTCCTCGCAAGATGCCCATTGTACGCGACAACGCCCGGTTTAGCCTTGCCTATGCCGAGCTCTTTGCCCCAACGCTTGGGCTGGGTTCCTGCTGGGCTGGCTTCTTCGAGATGTGCTCGTCGGCCTACCACAAGGAGGTGTACGACCTGCTCGGATTAACCGAAGAGCAAATGGTGGTTGGCGCGCTGATGGTGGGCTATCCGAAGTACTACTTTAAGCGGTTAGTAGGCAGAAATAGCCTCGACGTAAAATTCATATAGACCTTTTCGATAGGCAAAAAAGGCTAAAAGCAAAGACCTTACCCCAACCAAACCGAAAAGAAAAGCGGAGGGATTACGGTAATTATGCATATTCTTTTTTGAGATGCATAAACAATTTCTAACTTGCGAGCAAACTAAATGGTGTTTAAACCTACTAAATTTTCAAGGAAATGAAGTTCTTTATTGACACAGCAAATCTAGCTCAAATACAAGAAGCAAACGATTTAGGCGTACTGGATGGGGTAACTACCAACCCTTCACTAATGGCCAAAGAAGGAATTAAAGGCGAAGAAAACGTAAAGGCCCACTACGTTAAAATCTGCAATATAGTTGATGGCCCTGTTAGCGCAGAGGTTATTTCTACCGATTACGAAGGTATGATACGCGAGGGGAAAGAGCTAGCCAACCTTCATCCAAACATTGTTGTTAAAGTACCCTGTACCAAGGATGGCATCAAGGCGGTAAAGTACTTTTCCTCAAACGGGATTAGAACCAACTGCACCCTTATCTTCTCGGTAGGACAAGCGCTTCTTGCAGCCAAAGCGGGCGCCACCTACGTTTCTCCATTTGTTGGCCGATTGGACGACATTTGCTCGGATGGCGTTGAGCTGGTTGGTCAAATTGTCGAGATGTTCAACATCTATGGCTACCCTACCGAAGTTCTTGCAGCCTCCATTCGCAGCAGCCAGCACATTATCGACTGCGTTGCAGTAGGCGCCGATGTGGCAACCTGTCCGCTGAGCGCAATTCTAGGATTACTGAAGCATCCGCTTACCGATAGCGGCTTAGCACAGTTCCTCTTAGACTACAAGAAGGTCCAAGAATAGGATAAAAATATCTTTCTAGAAAGAAGCCTGACAGTCAACCGGTCAGGCTTTTGTTTTCATATTATTGATAAATAATGCAGCTTGTCGTAAGTAAACTTTCGGATGGAATGCTTACTTTTGCACTGCATTTATCAATTTGATAAATAGATTTTTATAGTGGTGTAAGAATGTTGTAACCCTTACTAAATCGCCTAATTATGAAAGGAATCGTACTTGCAGGTGGAAGTGGAACCCGTCTCTACCCTATCACCCAAACCATATCTAAACAGCTTCTTCCGATTTACGATAAGCCTATGGTCTACTATCCGATATCGGTGCTGATGCTAGCAGGAATTCGCGATATCCTAATAATATCCACGCCCCACGACACCCCCCACTTCCAGGAATTGCTTGGGGATGGAAGCCAGTTTGGCGTTAATTTTCAGTATAAGGTACAGCCATCTCCCGATGGTTTGGCACAGGCCTTTATACTTGGCGAAGAGTTCATTGGGAACGATGACGTTTGCCTTGTTCTTGGCGATAACATTTTCTATGGATATGGGCTTACAGGAATGCTCCACAGAAGCGTTAAGACAGTTGAAAACGAACGTAGAAGCGTTGTTTTTGGCTACTATGTAAACGATCCAGAACGCTACGGCGTAGTAGAATTCGACAACGAAGGTAAAGTGCTTAGCATTGAGGAAAAGCCACAAGCACCAAAAAGCAGCTATGCAGTAGTTGGCTTATACTTTTATACCAACGATGTCATCCAAGTTGCCAAAAACGTAAAACCCTCCGCTCGTGGCGAACTAGAAATAACATCTGTAAATCAAGAATACTTGAACAGGGGCAAACTTAACGTCGAACTTATGGGACGAGGTTTTGCTTGGCTCGATACCGGAACGCATAAGAGCATGCTAGATGCAAGCCAATTCATCGAAACGATAGAGGAGAGACAAGGCTTAAAAGTTGCCTGCCTAGAAGAGATTGCCTATAACAGGGGGTATATTACCGCCGAACAGGTTAAGAAGCTTGCTGCCCCCATGGCCAAAAATCAGTATGGTCAGTACCTCCTTCGCTTAGTAAAGGAGGGTTAATAAAAATACGCCGAAAAGAGATTATGCAGTTTATTGAAACTAAAATTCCTGGGTTAACAATTATAGAACCTAAAGTCTTTCTTGACAACCGAGGATACTTTATGGAATCGTTCAAAGAAGAAGAGTTTAGGAAGGCTATAGGAAGTATCAATTGGATTCAAGATAACGAGTCGAAATCTAGCAAAGGGGTTCTTCGTGGATTACACCTCCAAACAGGAGATTTTGCCCAAGCAAAGCTGGTTAGGGTTGTTGTTGGAAAGGTTTTCGATGTTGCTGTTGATGTTCGTAAGGGATCACCAACCTACGGTCAGTATGTTGGCGTTGAGCTTAGCGACGAAAACCATCGTCAGCTTTTTATTCCTCGAGGATTTGCCCATGGCTTCCTTGTTTTAAGCGACACCTGTATCTTTCAGTACAAGGTCGATAATATCTACTGCAAGGAAAGCGAGGATGGCTTTCACTACGAATCGTTTGGAATAGAGTGGCCAACAATAGATAAAGGGTTCATTATTTCTGAGAAGGACGCTATTCTAAAATTGGCTTAACAACCGTTAGTTTGGTATAAATGTTGTTAGGGTATTTCCCTGTTTTGTTGTAGATCTTTAAGAAAAGCCTGATGGACTTTTTGATTTTGAATCTACTTGATGTCAGTTGATCTGTTGGAATGTTATTTTAATCTTTTGCTATTTTATGGATAAATTGGTTACTATCAACTTACTTATTTGTTTAACTTTTTCGATTTCTGCAGCAATCGGTTTTATTATTGTCCCCCGAATTGTAATGATATCAAGGCGTAAAGGCCTTTACGATTTCGTAAACGAACGCAAGGTGCATACAACGCAGGTTCCCCGACTGGGTGGGGTTTCCTTTCTTCCCGCACTTCTTTTTTCCGTATCGTTTGTAATGGGTATTCGATACCTAATTGGACTAGAAGTTCCCGATAGCATTTCGAACAGCGTTTTAATCGAAACGCTATTTCTACTGTGCGGAATGGTTGTGCTGTTTTTTATAGGCTTAGCGGACGACCTAATTTCAGTTAGCTTTAGGTATAAGCTGCTAAGCCAAATTATGGTAGCACTTTTAATGATTCTATCCGGCGTTTATGTTAACGATATGCACGGCTTTTTAGGAATACATGCTATTCCTAGTTGGGCTGGTTACCTGCTAACCATCATTCTTGTATGCTTTGTAATAAACGCCATTAACCTAATTGATGGAATTGACGGTCTGGCATCGGGCTTAAGTAGCATAGCGCTAGCCTCGCTAGGATTTTGGTTTTTGGGGCAAGGGCTTTTTGTTTATTCTATGCTGGCGCTTGCCATGCTTGGCGTTATTATACCCTTCTTTATCTACAATGTTTTTGGCCGTAAGTACAAAATATTTATGGGCGATACCGGCTCCCTTCTGATAGGTTACCTTATTGCATTTTTAAGCGCCAAACTCTGTATGGTTTCAGTATCGGGGCCTGTTTTTGATTTTAAAGGAGCTCCTATTTTTATCTTTGCCATACTTTTTATACCACTTTTCGATGCGGCACGTGTGTTTATAGAGAGGATGCGTGCAGGCAAATCGCCTTTTTATCCTGACAAAACGCATATTCACCATAAATTTTTGGCTTTAGGTTTTTCGCATCGTCAAACAATGGTTGCCATAATACTGATTGAAGGTGCTGTTATAATGGTTGATATTATTCTAAGCCAGTATCTGGATATTACCCTGATGTTCTTTGCAAACATTGTTTTAGGCGTATTCATGATGCTTGTACTCCACCGTATTCAGTCGAAGATTGACGAGGATGAGGCAGAACATACGCCTCTTACTCCATTTAAAAGGGTAAGCGTAGAGAAGATCAACGAAAGGGTTTAGCCATTACCCCCTCGTGCGATCCTAAGGTGGTATAAAAAGGTTTAACGACTGCTCTTTTTGCTTGGACTGTTGCTTTAAATTAATAGTTTTGCACGTCTTACAAGGCATTTTGAAGAAATATCACCATCCTAAATTCCGACAATGAGCTATAAGGGAGGTCATCTGGCTGCGCTGAAGTACCTATTTCGCGAATATTTTGGCTACCTACTTTTTTGGGCAGCATTCTTTTTCACTTCTCGTCTTTTGTTTATGGCGGTAAACTTTAGGGATACCAAAAGTATTGCTGCCGCCGACTACCCTGGCATGCTTATTCATGGCTTGCACATGGACCTTTCCATGATTGGGTACCTCGCGCTACTATGCGGGCTGTTTTTCGTAGTCATCAGCTGGATACGCCCCCAGCTAGCAAAGGGTGTTGTAGCTGGGGTTAACCTGATATTTATAGTTCTGCTTTCGGTAGTGGTAATCTCGGATGCCGTTCTTTTTGGCTACTGGGGTTTCAGAATGGATGCCACCCCGCTCCTCTACCTCAAAACGCCCGGCGAAGCAGCTGCATCGCTAAACCTAGCTCAGCTTATTCTGATTCCGCTGCTCATGGTTGGTTACGGACTAGCGTGGTGGTTTATCTACCGAAAGTTCGTTAATAAAAGGACAACCGTTGACGCTCGCCTTCCTTGGTGGAGCATACTTCTGATATCCCTAAACATAATACCTATCCGTGGAGGTTTTGGCATATCGCCCATGAATCCGGGTAAGGCATACTTCTCGAAGGATGCCTACACCAATCAGGCAACCGTTAACGTGGCTTGGAATGTTTTCTACTCGCTTAATAAGCTAAAGGATACCGACAAAGAGTACCGCTTTATGGACTCCAAGGAGGCTGAAGCAATTGTTGCAGAGATGTACAAGCAATCGGGAGAAACCAGCTACATCCTTAACACGCCTAAGCCTAACGTTATTGTGCTAATAATGGAAAGCTTTGTAAGCAACATCACCGAAACGCTTGGCGAGGAAAAAGGGGTTACGCCCAACTTGGATAGCCTAATGCGCGAAGGCGTGCTGTTTACGCGTATCTACAACGATGGGCAGCGCTCGGAAAAAGGGCTGGTATCGGTTCTGAGCGGCTATCCCGCGCAAACCACCACCTCCATCATAAAGCATAACGCCAAGGTGCTTAAGCTACCGGTTCTGGCAAAAGACTTTAAGGCTAACGGCTACAGCACGGCCTACTACTACGGCGGAGACATCGGGTTTGCCAACATGCGCACCTACCTCATATCGTCGGCGTACGACCGCTACGTTACCCAGGACGACTTTTCGGCCGATCAGCTGCAGTCGAAGTGGGGAGCACAGGATGGATACGTGTTCGACAGGCTTTTTAACGACCTAAAGCGCGAGCAAGGCCCCTTCTTCTACACCTTCTTTACCTCGAGCAGCCACGAGCCCTTCGATGTGCCCATGAAGACGGTAATACCCGGGAACGATGACGACTCGAAGTTCAAGAATTCGGCCCACTACACCGACAAATGCCTGGGAGAGTTCATCCGTAAGGCAAAGAAGAGCAGCTGGTGGAACAACACGCTTATCGTTATTGTTGCCGACCACGGCAGAAGCTGCCCCAGCAGCTTAAAGATGTTCGACGAGAAGCGCAACCGAATTCCGATGCTATGGATTGGTGGCGCGCTAAAGGTTAAGGGCGCTAAAATCGACAAGCTTGGCGTTCAGCACGACCTTGCCGCAACGCTTCTTGCGCAGCTGAAGATGGATAGCAAGCGCTACACCTTCTCGCGCAACCTGCTGGATAAGAATTTTAAGGATTGGAGCATGTTTACCTTCAACAACGGGTTTGGCTATGCCGAGGGAAGCTCGGTGGTGGTTTACGACAACGTTGGAAACGTTTACTCGCAGGAGATTAACCCTACCGACGAGGTAAAAAAGAAGGGAAAGGCGCTTTTTCAGGTATACAACCACCATTTTGTAGGCCTTTAGGCCGCACTTGGTTTACATCTTTTAGCCATTAGGCAGCAACAATGCCCCCTGATGGATGTTTGAAAATTTAAAGGAAACGAACAGCTATGACAGAAATACAACGTCCGCTTATTTTAGTATCGAACGACGATGGCATTAACGCCAAAGGGATTGCCGCACTGGTTGAGGTGGCCAAGCAGCTTGGTCGCGTGGTGGTAGTGGCGCCCGAGCAGGGACAATCGGGAATGTCGCACGCCATAACATCGGCCATCCCCGTTCGCCTTCGCCATGTTAGGGAGGAGGAAAACGTATCGTGGTACGCCGTAAGCGGCACCCCTGCCGATTGCATCAAAATAGCGATGTACGAGGTGCTCAACCGAAAGCCCGACCTGGTGATTTCGGGAATTAACCATGGCTCCAACTCGTCGGTGGCCGTAATCTACTCGGGAACCATAGGCGCTGCCGTGGAGGGGACGCTCTACGGGATTCCATCCATTGGCTTCTCGCTGCTCGACCACTCGGCCAACGCCGATTTTACCGCCGCCAAGCGCTGGTTTGCCCCCATCATCAAAAAGGTGCTCGCGAAAGGGCTGCCCCACTTCACCCTGCTCAACGTAAACATCCCCAATATACCATCCGAGAAGATTAAGGGGTACGCCCACTGCCGCGTTACCCACGGAAAGTGGAGCGAGGAGTACGAGAAGCGCACCGATCCGCAGGGAAAAAGCTACTACTGGCTTACCGGATTCTTCCAGAACGACGAGCCGGGCGCTACCGATACCGACGAATGGGCTCTTGCCAACGGCTACGTGGCGGTGGTTCCGGTTTACGTAGACTGGACCAACCACGCATTCCTCAACCAGATGAAGCAGGAATGGCGGTTCGACGAGGAGCTTGCTAAAAAGGAGTAAACGCTATACCATAAGGCAAAAGGGCAGAACCAACGCCTGCGGTGAAGGGGCTACCGCCCACGACCCTCGGGCCACAAAAAAACCCCCGTTCCGTCGCGGAAGAGGGGCTTTGAAATTAACAAACTAATAATAACAAATGATTGAACTATTCTTGTGAACGGTTCTGCTCTTTTTCCTTTTTGGCCTTTTCGGCAAGCGTTTCGCGGGTGTGGATTACGGCCATTACGGCATCGATCTCCACGTTAATCTTACCAATCATATCGGCGTATTCGGGCTTCTCCTCTACGCTGTAAAGATCGTCGAGGAATTCGAGAAGGGCCTTTACCTGAGGTCGAACCGTTTTGCTGATCTCGTAGGCCGACTCGGCATCCTCTTCGCTGGCCTTAACGGCGGTACGGTTGCTGTACACCCCTTCGAAGCTGCTCTTTTCGTCCATCACCTTGGTCCAAAACGGCTTGGCGCCAAGCGCTACGAGCGAGTCGGCATAGCGGCTGTTGGTGGTAAAGAGCTGGTTTAGCCCATCAACAACACCCGGCTGCGCCTTTTGCACTCCACCGGTAAGGGTTGGCATCTCGCGCCTAACGGCCGAGAGAATAAGGGTGGCCTGCTCCTTGGTTGCCGCACTATCGCTGTGGGTAAAGGCATCTACAAACTTGACGAAAAGCTTGATGCTTTCGTTAAGCCTCTTGGCTGCCTGCTTTACCGCCTTGGTTTCGTTCTCGAACGAGCCCTGGCTCTGCGCCGCAGCGAGCTCCTGGGTTGCCCTTACCAGCTCGTCGACCTTTTGCTTTAGCTTGGCGTTGAGTGCAGCATTTTGGTTGAGCACCGGAAGAATGCGCTCCAGAAAGGTTAGCAGCTCTACAACCCTAAGGTTACTTAAATGAATCGATTTTGTTTTCATCTAAAAGAATACTTTTGAGCGTTTCGCCCATAAACTTATAAAAGTTCTGTTAATCCATCGCTATATTCTGTTAATTTTTTAAATTTTTGCTATAATTTTTCGCCTTTTGGCATACCTGCTAAGCGCTGCCACCCTTTTGGCAGCGCTATTGGACCAGCTAGATGCACGCCATCGGCTTCACCTATCCCAATCTTTTAAGGTAAAAGGAAATAAGCCCTGCCAAATGTACGTTTACGATCCATTTTGTGAACCCACCGCCTGTGGATGGATGCTTGAAACCCATTTTGTGAACCCACAGCCTGTGGATGGACGTTTGAAAAACATTTTGCGCTCCCACAGCTTGTGGATGGACGTTTGAAACCCATTTTGTGCTCCCACAGCCTGTGGATGGACGTTTGAAACCCATTTTGTGCTCCCACAGCGTGTGGATGGACGTTTGAAACCCATTTTGCGCTCCCACAGCTTGTGGGTAAACGTTCGAGACCCGTATTGTGCTCCCACAGTCTGTGGGTAAACGTTCGAGACCCGTTTTGTGCTCCCACAGCCTGTGGGTGGATGTTTGAGCCCCGTTTTGTGCTTCCACAGCCAGAGATTTTACCTTTAAGATTTACACTACTCTATTCCGAAGGATATCCCCCGCTGGCGGGGGTTAGGGGGTGGATTTTATAGAAGTGTATAGCCCTTATTGGCATCAAGCATTTACCTCTGATGTCTATTTTCCTCCCCCCTTCCCCCCTCCAAAGGGGGATACACTTTGTGCTACGGCTTGCTGATTCCTTTACGTCTACCTCCATTATGATCGATGCTTTTTAAAAAAGCGATCACCGGTTCCCTCCTTCCGCCCATTCGTGTAGCCGATTTGGCTTCGGAAGCTGTTGCAAGCATTGTTTAGCACTTCATTCCAACGAATTAATTATAAATTTGCCCCCCAGTAACGATATTCAAAATTGATGAAGAAGAACTGGTTCAATAAGAGCTGGCTGGAGAACGAGTACGTGGTGCTCCTCTACCAGTTTGGCGTTCTGCTAGTCCTGTACGCCATTTGCAGGCTGCTATTCTACGGCTTTAACCTGTCGCTGTTCCCCAACGTAAGCTTCGCCGACCTGATGACCATCATGCGCGGCGGCGTTAAGTTCGACATTGCGGGGCTGCTCTACCTCAACGCGGTTTACATGCTGCTGTACATCCTTCCGCACCCCTGGAAGTACCGCAGCGGCTACCAGAAGTTCCTGCGCTGGTGGTTTATCATCGTCAACTCGCTGGGGCTGGCCCTCAACGCCCTCGACTTTAAGTACTACCCCTTTATACTGAAGCGCACCACCGCCAGCGTGTACGACATCCTCAAGAACGAGGACAACATGGTGTCGCTATCGCTGCGCTTTATGGTGGACTACTGGTACGTGTACCTGATCTTTGCGGCCCTGGTGGCGGCGCTGGTGTACCTCACCCGCAAGCCCAAACCGCAGCCAACGCCCATCGGCAAGTGGTACTACGCCTACCCCTTTGCCCTGGTGATGCTGCTCGTGTTTAGCGCCTTTACCGTTGCCGGCATCCGCGGCGACTTTAAGCACAGCACGCGGCCCATCACCATCAGCAACGCGGGCGAGTACGTGAAGTCGGCCGAGCAGGTGTACCTGGTGGTGAACACCCCTTTCTGCTTTATCCGCACCTTCGGCAACAAGTCGTTCACCAAGATGGACTTCTTTGCCTCGGAAAAGGAGCTGGCCGAGGGCTTTAACCCGGTGATGAAGTACGACCTGCCCGCCCCTGCCCAGAAGAAGAACGTGGTGGTGATCATCCTCGAGAGCTTTGCCCGCGAGCACTTCGGCGCCTTCAACAAAACGCTGGATGGAGGAACGTACAAGGGCTACACTCCCTTCCTCGACTCGCTGGCCCAGCAGAGCCTGGTGTTCCCCAACGCCTACGCCAACGGGCGCAAGTCGATTGACGCCATGCCCTCGGTGCTGGCCTCGCTGCCCGCGCTGGTGCAGCCCTACGTGATATCGGAGTACTCCACCAACCGCGTTAACTCCATTGCCAGCCTGCTGGACGGCGAGGGCTACGAGACCTCGTTCTTCCACGGAGCGCCCAACGGCTCGATGGGCTTTTTGGCCTTCAGCAAGCTGGCCGGGTTCCAGAAGTACTACGGCAAGACCGAGTTCAACAACGACGCCGAGTTCGACGGCATGTGGGCCATCTGGGACGAGCCCTTTATGAAGTACTGGGGCGCCCAAATGGGGCAGATGAAGAAGCCCTTCTTTACGGCGCTCTTCTCGGCCTCGTCGCACCACCCCTTTAAGGTACCCGCCAAGTACGAGGGGGCATTCCCCAAGGGAACGCTTCCGCTGCACCAGTGCGTGGGCTACACCGACAACGCGCTGCGCCTATTCTTCAACAGCATAAAGAATCAGCCCTGGTTTAAGAATACGGTATTCGTGATTACGGCCGACCACAGCGTATCGCCCGTGCACGCCGAGTACAAGACCAACATCAACGCCTTTGCGGTTCCGCTGATATTCTACACCCCCGATGGCTCGCTAAAGGGCGTCGACAACCGCCTAGCCCAGCAGGTAGACATCATGCCAACGCTGCTGAGCCACCTGGGCTACAGCAAGCCCTTCGTATCGTTCGGCACCAACCTCCTGGAGAAGAAGAACGACACCTTCGTGATCAACTACATCGGCGACGCCTACCAGTTTATGATGGACAATATGGTGATCTACTTCGATGGAAAAAAGATAACGCAGGTGTTCGACTACAAGAAAGACCCTGCGCTCAAGAACAACCTCCTGGGCAAGGCCGATATCGCCAAGTACGAAACCAAGATGAAGGCCGTACTGCAGCAGTACAACAACCGAATGATTGCAAACGACCTGGTGGCGAAGTAGGCAATCGCGGTTAGGCAGAAGAGAACGGAAAGCGTAGTCCGAAGGGGCTGCGCTTTTTTTATGATGCGGGGGATACCTCCAGCTAAGCGGAGCGTACTCGCGCATAGCCGTCAGGCTAAGCCAAAATCTAAAGAATAAACGCCCAAAAGCAGCACGTTATCCCCTCCTTGGGAGGGAATAAGCAGCTTCAATCATGCGACGGCGCTTAACATCTGTCCTTTCCTTTCTAAAACATAGTGCTTACAACTCTTAGCCTGACGGCTATGAGGCAGACCCCTACGCTAGCTCTGGTATATTCTCTTCTAACGTAAAGCTACAGGAATAAAAAAGGTGGATATCCAACAAATGGACATCCACCCTATACTATTTACGACTATACCCAATCGCCACCTCTAGGGCTGAGTAATCGGATTATTGTTGATCATTGGAAGAAGGGCGTTGTAATCGTCAACGCTAGCCCCAGCAAGGAATGCCTCAATAATTCGGCGTCCAAGAGGAGCCAGCTCAGGCGTCAAATACCTCTTGAGCTCCCTTGCAAAGAACTCCTGAAGAATTTGGCTGCCCTCATCGTATCCTTCGAAGCCAATTTCGGGCTGCTTGTACACCTTCAAGAAGCGAGAAGGAATCTTAGAGCCTTCGATGGTAAGGTAGTTAAGCTCGTAGCCAAGCAACGAACAACGGGCTGGCTGGTACTGGTCGCTACGCAAGCTAACGTTACCCCTGCGGGTAAGGTACTCGCGCATGAAGAGCTGTGGCTTAAAGCCCACCTTCCAAGCACCAATGTGCTGGTTTGGCGCCAACGTGTACTCTACGTTTGGCGTTTTTACGATCTGGTCGAGCAGCATGTTGGCGTGATGCACCATGGTTCCGGTAGCAAATGGCCAGTACGAGCCAACACCCTCGGCCTCCATTGCCGTTGTGCTCGCGCTCGAGATGCTTGGGTTGGCAAAGCCGCGTGGGGCCACCAAGCGCCAAATCCATGCCAGCGCAGGAGGAAGGATATGGAACATACCAATGATACCGTACGAGGGCGCCTCGGCCGTACATGGAGGAGTGCGAACGCCAAAGCTACGTACGTCGATGCTCACCGGCTTATCAACGGTGTTAGGAACCAGCTCGCGAGGAACTACCACACGTGGATTGGGGCAGCGCTTGCCGGGCTCATCCTCTATATGATCCCAAACTAGAGCGGTACACCCCGGCTTGGTTTCAACATTAAAGAAAAGAAGCGGGCTCTTAGGCTTAATGGTCAGCTTTTCGAGGAATGGATCGTCGCCATACTCCTTAATGCTATCCACACGGATGAACCACGCATTTTCGGCATCAATCAAGGTAAGCTTTCCATTTCCCTTGTCGAGCGATGGGTGGCAAATGGCCATATCGTCGGTTACGGGGCGGAATTCGCAGAACATCGGAATGGTAATTCTACGCTTTTCGCCGGTAATCAGGTTTTCACCTATTAGGATTTGGCCGTCGGGCTCGCGTAAGATGTGCTGGTGCATTTCGCTCTTACCGCCACCGCTGGCACCTTCGTGCATAAAAATGGTAACGTTATCGTAAGGGCTAATGGCCTGTACCGTGGAGCAGTGGTTGGTAATCCAGCTCTCCTTTTCGCCCTTGTCGAGAAGAACGCTATACAGCCCCTTTTTGGCGCTTGGCCCAGGATAAAGATTAAACGAGAATAATTCGTGAAGATCTTCGGTACGGTTATGCACCACCACCTGCTTACCTTCGAAATGGGTGTGACGGAAAGGTGGCGCTACGTATATAACGGAGTCGAAGCTAAACGAGGCATCAACCTTTTCGATAGGGATTAGCTGCTGAAGCATTCCTAAGCCCATTGCAAAGAATGCCGCATTGGCAGGGCAAACGGCCATACCGCCTGCACCCAAGTCGTGGCTTCCTGCAAAATAGAAGAATACGGCAAGCTCCTGCTCCTTTAGCCAATCTTCGGTTTCCTTGCGAAGTACCGAGAAATCGTAGCCATACTTATCCTTAAAACGAACTTTATCGGTTGGCTTATCGTCGGCAATAACCATGGTATTAGGATCTCGACGACGCATGTAAGCTTCGGTATAGTTGACGGAGATACCGTTGGTAACACGGTTTACTACCGCCTCGGTGTACAATCCCTTTCCAGGAATGTCATACTTCACCTCAAAGAGATCGTTCTCGAGACCACAGGTAGAAGCGGCGGCCAATTCCTCGATGGAGTTGAACACCGTTACCTTTTTACAGCCACTTAGAACATCGATGAGGCTCGCCGAAAGCTTTACTCCCTTTGCTGCTAAAGTTTCTAAAAGATTATTCATCCTATCTTGATTTAATTCAAACACTGTTGTAGAAAACTCTATACAGTACCGGCAACATTCCCCTTCGTGATCTCCACTAGCATTTCTGTAATTAGCTTGCTACGACACAACATTTTGCTCTCCTCATGTCTACTTAAAGCCTAATTTAGGGACAGGCCTAATACTCCAAATTTGTGATTCCGAAAGTATCAAAATAAGGAATTACCAACAATACTAGTCCACACAGGACACCGACCAACAGCTAATTACTTGACACAAGAAATCATCAAAAAGGGCAGCCTACAAACAAGTTGAAATAGACGATGCTCAACAACATCTGTTTTGATCGTTAAACGAACCGTACAGCTGTGAGCAACAAAAAAGCACCTTAACAACATTTACCGTTCGTTTTTTGACATTAAGAATAAGCACCTCCAGCAACCAACGGTATGCTTCCGCTATACCAAGTCCAATGCGCGCGTCCCGATACATAAAGACAAGCCGACTTCAAAATGCAACATCAAAACATTATACTATACCATCTGTTAACTTAATGTTACCAACAATAATATACAGTTCCTTTAGACGATGGAATACTTAGCTAATACTTAATCCAGCATTCAATTCAAGTTAATAGGATTACCCTTTATTTGCACTTAGAAAAATAACTCAAACCGAACAAGACGATGTTACGATTGAAGTCACTAGTACTTATACTTGGAATTGCAGCGATTGGCGAATCCGCACTCGCACAAACCAGCAAGCTAGATTCTCTGTCCAAAGAGGTTGCCCTGCTCAAGAAGCAAACCAGCGCGCTCTCCAACCTTAAGGTAAGCGGCTACATTCAGGCTCAGTACCAGTATGCCGACACCTTAGGAGCCAAGACCTTTAACGGAGGAAATTTTGCCAACGAGGTAGACAACCGTATATCGGTACGCCGCGCCCGCATAAAGTTTGGCTACGACATGAGCTTTGGCTCGGCCGTGTTACTTCTCGATGCCACCGAAAAAGGCATTAGCGTAAGGAATGCCTACCTCAACCTGACTGCTCCATTCGCCCAATCGCTTTCGCTCACGGGTGGTATTTTCGAGCGCCCCTTTGGATACGCCATAGAGTACTCCTCGTCGTCGATGGAGGTTGTAGAACGCCCAATGATGTTCCAAACCCTATTCCCCGGCGAGCAGGAAGTAGGCGCAATGCTTACCTACAAGGCCGATGGGCAATCGGCTCTAAAAGGGCTTACCGTAAAGGGTAGCTTCTTTAACGGAAACGGCATATATGCCGATGTCGATAAGTTTAAAGACTTTATTGGGAAAATTTCCTACAGCGGGCTTTCGAGCAGCAACGTTTACATCAACCTAGGAGCATCGCTGTACTCCGGACGCGTTTACAACCCAACCACAACGGTCTACAAAATGGACAACGCAAGCGGTATCAGCGCCTATACGGGAACTATCGACGAGGTAGGCGCAAGCCTTAAGCGCCAGTACGTAGGGTTCGATGCGCAACTTTCGGTAAAAACCCCAATAGGCAAAACCCAGCTGGTATCGGAGTACATCTTTGGCAAGCAGCCAGGAACGTCAAAAAGTAGCAAGAGCCCCGACTATGGAGCATTACCCACCACAGCGTCGTTTCTCCGCGAGTTTGCCGGAAGCTACGTAACGCTAATCCAGCAAATCCACAAGTTCTCGGTATACGGCCGCTACGACTGGTACGACCCCAATACCAAGGTAAAGGGTAACGAAGTTGGACTTTCAGCAACAGGTCTAACCGCCACCAACGCTACCGATCTAAAGCTTACCACAACAAGTTTGGGCACCTTCTACGAGCCAAACAAGAACCTACGCTTTACTGCGCAGTACGACTTTAACCGCTACGAGAAAACCAGCAACGGCAAATTCTCGGCAGCAGGTCTCAACAACAATCTATTTACGCTTCGCATACAGTACAAGTTCTAACGAAATAAAAGAGTAAAACTTTTTAAAACACAAAAATATGAAGAAGACACTTTCAGTTTTAGCAGGAATCCTTCTGATTTCGCAGGTTGGCTTTAGCCAAAAGGTAGTGGTAAAAGGCAGCGACACATGTCTTCCACTAGTTCAAAAAGAAGCAGAAACTTTTATGAAAACCAATAAGGGAACCAGCATATCGGTAACCGGTGGCGGATCTGGTGTAGGAATTGCCGCACTACTTAGTGGTTCTACCGATATCGCAATGGCCTCTCGTTCGCTAAAAATGGACGAAAAGATGAAGTTAAATGCCACTAAGAAGGCATACAACGAAACAACCATTGGGTGGGATGCACTTGCGGTAATTGTTAACCCATCGAACAAAGTTGGGAAGCTAACCCGCCAGCAACTTGAGGACATTTTTACCGGAAAGATAACCAACTGGAAACAAGTTGGAGGCGCAGATCTTAAGATTGTGGTTTACTCTCGCGAGTCGAGTTCGGGAACCTACGAATTTTTCAAAGATCACGTAATGCAAAAGAGGAACTTTGCCAACAACGTTCTTAGTATGCCAGCTACCGGTGCTATTATTCAATCGGTAAGCCAAACAAAGGGTGCTATCGGGTATGTAGGATTAGCTTATCTCGAAAAAAAGGTGAAGGCCGTTTCGGTAGCCTTCGAAGAAGGGAAATACGTTCAGCCAAGCTTTGCCAATGCGCACAACGGAACATACCCAATTGTTCGCCCACTCTACTTCTACACACTAAAGAGTTCGGATAAGCAAATTGGGCCTTTCGTCAAGTTTATCCTTTCAGCAAAGGGACAAGCCATCGTAAAACAGGTTGGTTATATCCCTGTTAAGAAGTAATACCAACATTCCAACATTCCCAAATTCCCCACAGATGAGACATTTGTGGGGAATTTTATTTTCGGACAATCTACCAAGAGCGAAAAATTTAAATTCAATGCAGCTGCTTTTTGCAGAGTATTCTCTAAACTATTCATTAATTTTTATACTTTTGAACACTTTTTTTGAAAAAAATAGAAGCGATTACATCATAGTAGCAATCAATGAAATTACCTAATCTTCGCTCGTACGCACTGTTTCTAGCGGTATTGCTTTGGGCAATATCAGCGTCTGCTGGTTACTCTAGCATAGACCGATCCGGTTTCTATGCAGCATACACTTCAGCATCGATCGATGGCATTAACAATTTCATATCTAAGCTAGAAAATGGGAGTTCATCCGAAAGCAAGGCCTTTTTAGGAGCCTTACTGATGCGTAAGTCGGGACTTCTCAACAACAAAAAGGAGCAGCTAAATCTCTTCAAGAAGGGGAGAATGCTACTCGAAAAGGAAATAGAGACATCTCCCAACAACGCGGAGTTCCGTTTCCTTCGGATAACAATTCAGGAGCAGGCTCCAAAAATACTTGGCTACAACAAAAATTTAGAGCAGGATAAGAAGGTGCTCGCTAAAGGGTTTAAAGATCTAAACCAAGAGACTCAAAAGGCAATTTTAGGCTATGTCCAAAAATCTCGCCTTCTAAAAAGCACCGATTTAAACTAGATTTGCTAAATACAAATAACAGACTAAAAATGCTTAACGTATTAGCAATAAATTACTCTCAAACAGGGCAACTCGATGCGATAATCGACAATTTTACGAGTCCACTGGCAAGCCATTGCCGTGTTGACAGAGTAAAACTAGAGCCTCTACAACCCTATCCTTTCCCTTGGACAGGACAGGAATTTTTCGATGTTATGCCCGACTGCGTTTTGGAAAACCCCATACCGCTGCAACCGTTAAATCTACCTCAAAAAGATTACGATCTAATAGTTATTGGCTACCAACCGTGGTTCTTGTCTCCTTCGTTACCTATTACGAGCCTTTTTTACTCCGAGGAATTTAAGTCAATAGTAAAAGGAAAGCCTGTTGTTACCATCATAGGGGCGCGTAACATGTGGATCAACTCGCAGAAATCGGTAATTGGCTATATCGAAAAAGCAAACGGGACACTCGTAGGAAACATCCCTCTAGGCGATAGAACAAGCAACCTAATCAGCGCGCTAACCATCCTGCACTGGATGCTAAACGGGCGAAAGGATAAGTTCCTGGGAATCCTTCCAGAACCCGGCATTAGCGACGAAGACATACAAGGCGCATCAAAATACGGAGAGATTCTTTTGGAATGCATACAAAAGAACCAAATCAATGATTTTCAAAACAAAGCGCTCGCTACTAAAAATATCAAGCTGCCTATTTCGATCATATTCATCGAAGAAAGAGCTAAAATGCTCTTCAGGATATGGGCTAATATAATTGCAAAACGAGGAACAACTCCTCGAAAGCGGAAGTTATACGTAAATCTGTTTAAGTACTATTTGATAGTGGCACTTTTTATGGTTGCCCCTATTGTGCTATTTTTCTACTTTACGCTATTGTATCCGCTTAGCATGAAAGCCGCAAATAAAAAGAGACAATTTTACTTAAAGGGAATAATAAAGGTATACAATGCAAGAAGTTTACATTACCAAAGTTGCTAAATTCCTTCCCAACGAACTGGTTCAGAACGACGAGATGGAGCTCTACCTAGGGTTAATAAACGGCAAGCCATCAAAATCAAGAAGAATCGTACTAAGGAATAACGGAATACAAGGACGCTACTACGCCCTCACCAAAGAAGGGCAAACAACCCACACCAACGCTCAAATGGTAGCATTGGCCGTTAAGGAACTTTTTACAGAATGCCCTGAAAATATAAAATCGGTAGAGCTGCTCTGCTGTGGGACTTCTACTCCCGATCAGATGATGCCCTCGCATGCAGTAATGGTGCATGGGTACCTTCCCGAATCTAACAGCATCGAAGTTGTTTCTCCATCGGGCGTTTGCTGCTCGGGTATGCACGCCTTTAAGTATGCATATCTATCGGTGCTCTCTGGCGACAAAAGTAAGGCTGTATGTACAGGATCGGAACGCGTATCACGTCTCCTTAAAGCCGACACCTTTGATGCTGAGGCTGAAAAAATTGAGCAGCTCAACAACGATCCATACATTGCCTTCGAAAAAGATTTTCTTCGTTGGATGCTCTCTGATGGTGCCGGAGCTTTTCTCCTCGAAAACAAAAAAAGCGAAAACGGCATATCGCTAAAGGTGGAGTGGATTGAGGCCATCTCGTACGCAAATACGATGGAATCGTGCATGTACATGGCTGCCGAAAAAAACGAAGACGGCACACTTAAAAGCTACATGGATCACTATCCCTCCGATATACTTGACAAATCGCTGCTAAGCATTAAGCAAGATGTAAAGTTACTCAGCGAATATATTGTTAAGCTTGGATTTTCTAAGCTTAAGGATATACTTGCCAAAAGAAACTTTGATGTAAATGACATCAACCACTTCTTGCCTCACATCTCGAGCTACTTCTTTGAGGATAAAATTGCAAGAATACTTGATGAAAATGGGATATCCATTCCTAAGGAAAAGTGGTTTACCAACCTAAGGACAAAAGGGAATATTGGTTCGGGTTCTATTTACATCATGTGCGAAGAGCTATTCAATAGTGGGAAACTGAAAAAGGGAGAGACGATACTATTTGCCGTACCTGAAAGTTCACGATTCTCATACGTTTTCTGTCTACTTACAGTTGCTTAATGAAAAAGTCGGAAGTTCCACAGGATAAGAGTTCGCTCGCAAACGTTACCCGAGAGGTATGTTATGCCAAAGAAGACGAAGGCTGCTACAACACGGCTCTTAGTACTGGGTGGAGCATAAAAGCCGAAGCCCTCGAAAATGCATGGACCGAGATTGATCGCCTTACCGAGGAAGCCCGAAAGGAGGTCGTTGCAGGAACTAAAAGCCCAGTATACTACTTCATGCAACGCAAGTTAATGGACATTGCGCTGCTTGCGGCCTACACCGGCTTTTGGAAGATTACCGTGCGCAGGCACTTTAAGCCAAGCGTATTCGAAAAACTAAGCGAAAAGAAGCTGGCCATTTATGCTGATGTATTTGAAATCAGCGTGCAAGAACTAAAAAATTTCAGAGGATAGATGAATATAGACTTTAAGCATATACAGTCGGCACATTGCGAGAATGGGGTTACAACCAACCTTCTCCGATTCCATGGCTACGACTTTATTACCGAACCGTTGGCCTTCGGCTTAGGATCGGGACTATTCTATATTCATATTCCGTTTATCAGCATCAGTAACGGTCCGGCTGTTTCTTTTAGAACCATGCCAGGCGCTATTTTTAAGAGAACCTGCAAATCGCTGGGAATTCCGGTTGAGCATAAAAAATTTAGCGATGCAGCGAAAGCAAAGCAATATCTTGACAACCAGATAGAGATTGGGAATCCTGTAGGATGCCAAGTTGGAGTATTCAACTTAACCTACTTCCCGGTTGAATACCGATTTCACTTCAACGCTCATAACCTTATTGTTTACGGGAAGGATGGCGATAGCTACTCCATCAGCGATCCTGTAATGGAAACGGTAACATCGCTTACCGAAGAGGAACTGCAGCGGGTAAGGTTTGCCAAAGGAGCCTTTGCACCTAAAGGACATGTATACTATCCCGTAAATATCCCAAAGCCCAACATAGAACTGCTGCGCAAAGGAATTGTAAAGGGAATTAAGCGCAACACCCGCGACATGCTTTACGTACCTGGAGGAATTGCTGGGGTAAAGGGAATTAAGTTCACAGCAAACCAGATCAGGAAGTGGCCCACTAAACTTGGCGACCGTAGAGCAGCCCTTTACATGGGACAAATTATTCGAATGCAGGAAGAGATTGGTACAGGTGGAGGCGGTTTCCGCTTTATATATGCAGCTTTTTTAGAGCAGGCCGCCCAGCATCTTCAAATGGATAAGCTAATGCATTCGTCTGACGACTTCACCCGAGCAGGCGACCTCTGGCGCGCGGCAGCTGTAGAAATGGCTGGGGTTTACAAAAATCGTCTTGTAGGACAGGAAGCATATGATAAAATCGCCGATATGCTTGTAGAAATATCAGAAACCGAGAAAATGGCATTCACCAAGCTGTCAAAAATTAAATTTTGATTATGGGAATAGGCATAGACATACAGCATATCACCAAACGATATCCATCGGCTACCAAGAATAGTTTAGATGGGGTTAGCCTCACCATAAATCCGGGAAGCAAGTTTGGCATTCTCGGACCTAACGGTGCCGGAAAAACAACCCTTATATCAATTATCTGTGGAATAATTGAAAAAACGGAAGGCAATATCTTTTGCCATAGCGATAAAGGAGAAATTGAATATAAAGAATTCAGGAAAAAACTGGGGTTTGTTCCGCAAGATTACGCCCTATTCCAAGAACTCACCTCAAAGCAAAATCTCGAATACTTTGGAGCGCTTTACAACCTTAACCGGAAGCAAATTGCCAGCCAAACTGACTATTTACTCAATAAGTTAGGGCTTGCAGCCGTAGCCGACAAGCAGGTTTGCACCTTTTCAGGCGGCATGAAGCGAAGGGTTAACCTTGCCATTGGTATAATACATCAACCACAAATTCTAATTCTTGATGAGCCAACCGTTGGCGTAGATGTGCAAAGCAAAAACGCTATTATGAAGCTGCTCGACGAACTGAATGCCAATGGCACAACCATCATCTACACATCGCACCACCTTGCGGAGGCGCAGGAGTTCTGCAACGAAATTGCACTAATAGACATGGGCAAGATCATCCTCTCCCAAACAATGGCATCGCTCCTAAAAGAGCATCAAACAAACAGCCTTAAAGAGGTTTTCCTCGAACTTACAGGCGAAGAATACCGCGATTCGAATGTATAAGTTATATATATCCATAAAGAAAGAGGTCTTGCAGCTAATCAACGACAAGGTTGGTTTGCTCATCATGTTTGCTATGCCGCTTTTGCTCGTGGTTATTATTACGCTAATCCAGGATAGCACATTTAAGCTGGTTAAGGAAAATAAGATCTCGATGTTAGTTGTAAACCGAGATGCTGGTGCTCAAGGTAAAAAGCTTACCGAGATGCTGGCCCACTCTGGCATGTTTACCATCACCACAGATAGCACCATTGCAAAGGCCTCCATTAAATCGGAGTTGCTTAAGCAGAATAGAAACGTGGCGCTTTACATTCCAGAAAACTTCAGCGACAACCTACGCCAAAAGGCCTCTGAAATAGGGACCCTATTTTTAACCGATTTAGGAGTTAAGGATTCGGCTAGCAAGAGCAAACCGGTGAAGCTAACCGCCATTGATTTTTTCCACGACCCTGTACTTCAGGATAACTACTGCTACTCAATTATTGGGGTGGTTCAGTCGTACCTGCAGCTAATCGAAAACAACCTGATGGTGGAGAATATGTACACCGAAATGGGAGATGGAAAAACACCTGCAAGCCTAAAGAATGTGCTCTCCCAAAATCAGGTTGCCATAACCAAAACAGCCGCCACCAATGCCAACTTCGATATAATGCCCAATGCAACCCAGCATAACGTACCAGCGTGGACCGTATTCGCCATGTTCTTTATGGTAGTTTCGTTGGGAAGCAACATTGTTGCTGAACGAAACAACGGCAGCTTTATACGGCTAAAAACTATGCCCACCAACTTCTGGATGGTGCTTAGCAGCAAAATGGGGGTATATCTCTTTGCTGCTATCCTTCAGGTAGTGCTTATTTTTTCGGTTGGCAAATGGCTTTTTCCACTAATCAAACTAACTCCGCTGACCCTTCCTAATGATTTGATGGGACTTTCTACGGTTGTTTTACTTAGTGGATTAGCAGCAGTGTCGTATGCACTGCTAGTTGGATCGCTAGCAAAAACACAGGAGCAAGCCAACGGTTTTGGAGCTGTTTCCATCATAATTTTTGCAGCGCTTGGCGGCATTTGGGTTCCGGTGTTCGTTATGCCCGGCTACCTTAAAACAATAAGCCAATTTTCACCACTATATTGGTGCCTCGAAGGATTCTACACGGTATTCCTAAAAGGCGGCAGTTGGAACGAGCTACTTAAGGTGGCGCTATTTCTTCTATCGTTTACTGGAGCATGCCTGCTCGTAGTATTCGGCAGCTTAAAACGAAGTAAAATCATTTAAATAAAGAACAATGGAACTAGAAGCATTAAAACAGGAGTTAAAAGTACACCTAATCAACTATCTAAATCTTCAAGAGATCGAGCCCGAAATGATTAAGGATGATGAGCCTTTTTTTGCTGGTAGTCTAGACCTTGACTCTATCGACTCGCTAGAGATGACCGTTATGATTGAACGCGAGTACGGCTTGAAGTTGAACAACCCAACTGAAGCTCGTAAGGTGCTGGTAAACATCAACACTATGGCTCAATACATTCTTGAAAACAGAAAAAACTAGGCATTTGAAACGTGTTGTAGTAACAGGGATTGGTGCAATTTCGAGCATTGGACTAGATGTACAGGGAAACCTGAACAGCCTAAGAAACGGAATCGGAGGAATTGGGCAAAGCAAGTTTTTTGTTTCGAAATATGCCCAGACTCATGCTCTTGGCGAGGTTAAAGCCAGCGACGATGAGCTGCGCCTGATGCTCGAAGTTAAAGACGAGAAGGGCCTAACACGAAGCGACCTTCTTGCCTTTAAAGCCTTTCGGGAGGCTATAACCGATGCTGGTTTAGACGAGGATGCGCTTTCATCTTTTGATACTGCGCTAATCTCGGCCAGCACCGTTGGGGGAATGTGCCTTACCGATCAGCTCTACCAGGATGCGAACACCGCATCGAAGGCTTCAGAGTTTATCCGATCATATTCGGCAAGCGCGCACACCTCTTACTTAGCCAAACGCTACGGCATTAAGGGCATTGTCGACACGCTGAATACGGCATGCTCATCCTCGGCCAATGCCATTATGATTGGATCGAGGCTTATTAAGTCTGGAAGAGCAAAACGGGTGATTGTTGGCGGGGTGGATAGTCTTGCCAAGTACACCGTAAATGGCTTTAATTCATTAGGCATCCTATCGCCTGCCGCTACAAAACCGTTCGACTTAAACAGAATCGGACTCTCGCTTGGCGAAGGTGCAGCATACCTTGTTCTAGAAGCACTTGATGAGGTTGATGGAAAACAGGTATATGCAGAGATAAAAGGATACGGCAATGCCAGTGACGCCTACCACACCTCCTCCATCTCCGACGATGCCGACGGTGTTGTGTATGCAATCAGGCAAGCATTGAATAGCTCAGGTCTATCGCCCAACGATATCCACTACATCAACGCACACGGTACAGGAACTGGGAATAACGATAAGGCAGAAGTGGTTGGCTTCTCCACAATATTTGGTTCGAAGATTCCTCCGTTCAACTCTACCAAATCGTACACAGGACATACGCTTGGTGCATCTGGTGGGCTGGAAGCAATCTATAGCATCTTCAGCATTAAGTACGGAGAACTGTATCCATCGCTCAACTTTGAAACCCCGATCGAAGAGCCATACGGTCTAGCCCCCATTAGGTGCTACCAAAATGATGTTGAGATCCGCAACGTGCTCTCCAACTCGTACGGATTTAGCGGAAGCTGCACCTCGTTAGTCATCTCAAAAGTTTAAGCAATGTATATCAGAGATAGCAAGTGTATTTCACCTCAGCCAACCTATACCAACGGCATCGAAAGTGAAGGTATCGTTGAGCATAGCGGCACAAAATACTTTGCCATAGAGCCCAAGTACAACGAGCTAATACCTGCAGGACAGCTACGCCGTATCGGTAAAGCTGTGCGCATGGGGATTGGAGCAGGATTGCCCTTGCTCAAGAATAACCCTAAGGTTGATGGGATGATTATTGGTTCTGCCAATGGTGGACTGGAGGATTGCATCAGCTTCCTAAACCAAATTATAGACTACGAAGAGGGAACGCTTACCCCCACCAACTTCGTGCAAAGCACGCCAAACGCAGTAACCGGCTATCTGGCCATAACCACCAAGAACCACTGCTACAGCAACACCCACGTACAACGGGGTCTTGCCTTCGAGAATGCCCTACTCGATGCATCCCTGCTAATGGAACAAGATCAGGCTAAATCTGTACTCGTTGGCAACATCGAAGAGATATCGAGCTTTAACTATAACATCGACGAAAAGGCGGGCTTCTTTAAGACCGAAGAAACCAACTCTGCCCAACTTATTGGCAGCAATACTCCAGGAACGGTTTGTGGCGAGAGTGCAACTATGTTTATAGTTCAGGCAGCAAAGGAGAATGCCCTTGCTGAAATCATCGATACCGATCAGCTACACCATCCCGAAAATGGCGATATCAGCCAAAAGCTAGAGCAATTCCTCAGGAGGAACAACCTGCTGCATTCTGATATAGACACCCTACTCCTTGGCTTCAACGGAGATTGCCGTACCGACCACTACTATGACCACTTCAAGGAGTTGTTTGACGATGTATCGGTTTACTCCTACAAAAATCTATGTGGAGAATACCCGACGGCATCGGCATTTGCGCTATGGATGGCCACCGAAGCAATATCGGGGAAACAGATCCCGGCACAAGTTCTAATGCAAAAGGGAAGCAGGGAAATCAAGACAGCGCTCATCTACAACCACTACATAGGACTTGAGCATGGATTTATACTGGTTAGAAAGATATAAAGGAATAGACCCCATCGAGCAACTTGATGGGTTTTCTTTTTTACCTCTTTTAGAGGAAGATAAAAACCTATAAAAGAAAAGCGCCAATCAAAAATGATTAGCGCTTTGTTGTTAACTAAGTGATCCGGATTGGATTCGAACCAATGACCCACAGCTTAGAAGGCTGTTGCTCTATCCAACTGAGCTACCGGACCGTTCTGTTTTAACGGCTGCAAAGGTAGAAATATTTCGAGACAATGCAAGCCCGTCCTTCAAAAAGACGCAAGATTTAAGATTCAAGACGCACAACAACGATGAATCTTTGCGCCCTTAGCGTCATCTTCCGTGCTCTTTGTAGTAAATTCTTTTAGAGAAATAGGGTTGCCTAAACCTTTCGGATAGCTATTTTTGTAGGAAATCAAACAAGCACACTCCGTTGGTCAGCTACCTACTCAAGCGAATCGGCTACAGCATCCTCATCGTATTTGGCGTGATAACGCTAATATTTATGATATTTAACGCCCTTCCCGGCGACCCAGCCCAAATGATGATGGGCCAGCGATCGGACGAGAAGTCTCTGCAAATTATAAGAAAGGATTTGGGCCTCAACAAACCGCTCTCGGTTCAGTACCTGAGCTACCTCAACGACCTATCGCCCGTATCCGTACACTCTACCGACACCTCCTCTTTCTTCTACTTCGATAGGGAGAAGTACACCTCGGCTGCTGGGGTAACCATCGGCAAGAAGGTGCTGGCCGTAAAGGTTCCCTACCTTCGCCGCTCGTACCTTACCCAGAAGCCGGTGGGCGAAACCATCAGGGAAACCCTTCCAAACACCTTCATACTTGCGGTACTGTCGATGGCGCTGGCATCGGTGCTGGGCATCGGCATTGGAATTTTTATCGCCCTAAAGAAAGGAACGTGGATTGACAAAGCAAGCCTTGCGCTGTGCTCCATGGGGATGTCGCTACCATCGTTCTTTGCTGCGGTGCTTATTGGATGGCTCTTCGCTTACGTGTTGGGTGATATCACTGGACTAAACCTTACAGGTAATCTCTTCGAGGTAGACCCTTACGGCAACGGCATTACGCTAATGCTTAAAAATATGATACTCCCAGTGATAACGCTGGCCCTCCGCCCGCTGTCGGTGGTGGTGCAGCTTACCCGCAACTCGCTGCTGGAGGTGTTCACGCAGGACTACATCCGCACGGCCAAGGCCAAGGGGCTATCAACCCGAAAGGTAATTATGCGCCACGCGCTAAAGAACTCGCTGAACCCGGTGGTGGGCGCCATATCGGGCTGGTTTGCCTCCATGATGGCCGGCGTGGTGTTCGTAGAGTACATCTTTGGGTGGAAAGGGCTTGGCTTTGTAATGGTTCAGGCGCTATCGGGGTACGATTTACCCATTGTTATGGGGTGTGTCGTTACCTTTTCTATTATCTTTGTGGTCGTTAATCTGCTAACGGACATCTGCTACGGATTACTCGATCCGCGCGTTCGTCTAAACGGATAAAGCATTATTAGAGAATCAACATAATTACATAGAGCATGAGAAGAAAAATCGTTGCTGGTAACTGGAAGATGAATACCACACCAGCAGAGGGAAAGGCGCTAATTGCAGACGTACTTGCAAAGGTTGGCGAGGTGCCAGCAGGCGTTGAGCTAATCGTATCGACTCCATTTACCCACCTTATTCCAGCAGCCGAGCAGCTTGCTAACAGCGGCGTTGCCCTAGCTGCCCAAAACTGCGCAAACCACGAGAGCGGCGCCTACACCGGCGAGGTTGCTCCTGCGATGGTTGCAGCTACTGGCGCTACTTACGTAATTCTTGGCCACTCGGAGCGTAGAGAGTACTACGGCGAAACCGATGCGCTTCTTCTCGAAAAGACTAAGCTTGCACTTAAGCATAACCTTGCTCCTATCTTCTGCATCGGCGAGAAGCTGGAAGAGCGCGAGTCGAACATCCACTTCGACGTGGTTAAAACCCAAATCGAGGCCGTTGTTTGCCAGCTAAGCAGCGAAGAGCTAGCCAAGGTGGTGCTTGCCTACGAGCCCGTTTGGGCTATCGGTACCGGAAAGACCGCTACCAGCGCACAGGCTCAGGAGATGCACGCCTTCATCCGCAGCGTACTTGCCGCTAAGTTCGGAAAGCAGGCTGAAGAGGTTGCCATCCTTTACGGTGGTAGCTGCAAGCCTTCGAACGCCAACGAAATCTTCGCTCAACCTGATGTTGACGGCGGTTTGATCGGTGGCGCATCGCTGGTGGCTGCAGACTTTATTGCCATCGCAAAATCGTTCTAATCCGGATTGGATTACACCAAAATACCGAAAGGCGTGGGTTCTCTCACGCCTTTTCTTATTCATACCCCTTCGGAGGATATTAAAGATGATAGGTAAACCTATCGACGACGATAGACCAACCTATCGACGACGGTGGATATAGCCACTGTCGGGGGTGGGTATAGCCAGCAACGACGGTGGACTATGCCAGCGACGACGGTGGATCATGCCAGCGACAACGGTGGACATACCCTGCATCGGAGGTGGCCATAGCCTGCATCGACGGTGGATATACCCAGCGCCGGAGGTGGGCTGTGCCAGCGGCGGAGGTGGACATAGCCACCGGCAAAAATGGCCTATTCATCCAAATATGGGCGAACAGGCGCAATCGGTTTTGCCGTTCGCCATCCAAATCCTACCTTTGCCATCTATTTACAGCACTATACCATGGATTACATCGAACTAAAGGTAAGCCTTACCCCCTACAGCCAGGAGCTGGCAGACGTTCTTGTTGCCGAGCTGGCCGATGCCGGATTCGAGAGCTTCGACGACATCGAGAATGGCTTTAACGGCTACATTCAAGAGAATCTTTTTAAGGATGATATTGCCAACACCGTAAGGCAGGTTGCCCAAGACTTTGGCGCAACGGCAGCGGTAGCGCACAGCAAGATCGTTTCGCAGAACTGGAACGCCGTTTGGGAGTCGAACTTCGAGCCTATTGTGGTGGACGACGAGTGCATCCTGCTGGCCCACTTCCACAACGTGGACAAGCCCTACAAGTACCGCATCGTAATGGAGCCTAAGATGGCCTTCGGCACCGGCCACCACGAGACCACCTACCTGATGGCATCGGGCATCCTTAAGCACAACTGCGCGGGTAAAACCGTGCTCGACATGGGAACCGGCACCGGCGTGCTGGGTATTCTTGCCGCCATGAAAGGGGCCAAGGAGGTTGATGCCATAGATATCGATACCTGGTCGTACGAGAGCGCGCTGGAGAACGCCGCCTTTAACGGGGTCGCCGACCGCACCAACGTCTTCTGCGGCAATGCCGCGCTGCTCACCACCCCCGAGAAGTACGATCTGGTGCTGGCCAACATCAACCGCAACATCCTAATCAACGATATGCCCACCTACTACCGCAGCATGAAGCCGGGGGCCACCATCTTCTTTAGCGGTATTCTTTTGGAGGATATCCCCGCCATCGAGGTATCGGCGGCAGCCCTTCGCCTTAAGAAAGTTGGCGAGAACCGAAGGAACAAATGGGCGTTTCTAGCCTTCGAAAAATAAAAGATGCCATACCTAATAAAGCAAAAGGAGTAGCTGCGGCTACTCCTTTTGCTTTGCATATAAACCTGACAGGTCTTAAAGACCTGTCAGGTTTACTTATTTATTCGATGCCGAGCCGCAAGCATTGCGGCTCTACCAGCTCCCGCTTAGGCGGGATGTCGCTACGCTCCACTTCCGTTTAGCTTCAGTATAATTTCCAACTAACTCCCGTTTAACTTCTACCCACTAGTAGTAGAACCTCACCCCTGCGCCCAGCGTAAAGTGGTTCATCCACAGCTTTTGGGTTTGCTCGTCGGTAGGAGCCATCTTATCGGTCACCTCTAAGCGCCCCATGTTTAACCCTCCACTAAGGCCAACTCCAAGGTTTTTAATAATCTTGTATTCGACACTTAAACCGAGTCTTGCTCCCAATCCGCTTGCCGAGATTGTGTTCGACACACCAGTTTCAAAGGTTCCAGAAGTAAACGCCTTCTGGTCGTCGGTATACTTTAGGTAGCCTCCAGAAACTGACATGATGGATGCAAAACGGCCCTTAAACATTAGCGTTCGAGCATAGAATGTAGGACCAACATAAAGAATACGGATTTGATCTGATAGGTAGCGAGGTGCAATATCGGGATTCTCGCTGGTTAAGGTTGCCGACTTCTTTGCCGATGTAAAGCTTGATACCGACAGCCCCACCCCATAGTAAGGTGCAAAGAAGTAGCCCAAATCGCCCGAGACAATGGTTCCCTTGCGCAAGCTCTCCTTATAGTCCTTCTCGGAAGGAAGGATGTTGTTGTAGCTATTCCCAAAGGTTTTACCCATGCCAAAGTTAACCGAAGCATAGTACTTCGATTTCGGAAGCAGCGTTTCATCCTCCTTTATGTAGAAATCGTTTTCGTCGGGTTCCTGCTCAATTCCTGGAGTTATCAGTTCTAAGATCGAGCGCTTAATCTCCTTCTCGGGCGAGGGCTTAACATCGGTAGATGGGATTGGAGCGCCCTCGTACACCATCGATACCGATGAGTCCTTCAACGACATCCCCTTTAACCAAAAGCGGAAGAAAGCCGGATCCTTCTCGTTCACCCAGTAATCCTTGTAGGAGATCACCAGCCCTTTCTTCGGATTTCTCCACCCTTTTTCGACGATTACCGGCTTATACCGTAATGCCTTTAGCTCATTATAAAGAGAGCTATCCACCCGGTATAGCGAGGCCACCTGCTTGTCGGGGACCGCCGTTACAATATTGCCCTCATTCTGAAGTTGGGCATCCGAATAGATGTACGAATTGGCCGACTTTTCGATGTATACAGTATCCTTCTTACTCATCTTGTAGTTTGGATTCCTGTAGACTTTAGTCGTAGTGACACATGAGGTTACAGTAAACCCCACGATTAAATAAACAACAACCTTTCTCATTATTCCCTTAACTTTCTTTGAAAGTTTTAAAGATGTTTACCTTAATTCACATTTGCAACACTTGCCACTCATTTTTCATCAATTTTTTTGATGTTACTTTGAGGAAAAAGAAGAGATGAACGTATCAAAGCTCTGCCTGCTGGTTGCCATGCCAGCCGAGGCAAAACCTTTAATCCAGCATTTCAACCTAGTACAGCAGGATGGCTACTTCGGAAAGCTACCTCCCCTTGCCTACACAGGACATTATAGGAATATCGAGATATTGGTGGTGGTAAACGGTCAAGACCCACAGCATCATGTCGATTTGGTGGGAACCCAACCCGCAACGCTCGCCGCGCAGGTAGCCATCGAGCGGTTTAACCCCGATTTGATTATCAACGCCGGAACGGCAGGGGCCTTTGCCCGTAACGGCTCGCGCATTGGCGATGTGTACCTCAGCCACCAGCACTTCGTATTCCACGACCGCCGCATTCCTATCCCCGGATGGGATACCTACGGCATTGGCCGCTACCCATCGTACGATACAACCGCACTAGCCAATGCCCTTGGCTACAAGCAGGGAATCATAACCACCGGAAACTCGCTGGACATGCCCGCTATCGATGAGCAAACCATTAACCAGATAGGTGGACAGGTAAAGGATATGGAGGCCGCAGCGCTTGCCTGGGTAGCCTCGCTACACGAAGTACCTTTCTTCAGCGTTAAGTCGATAACCGACCTGATGGATTCCGAGAAGACCACGCAGGAGGAGTTCCTCGAGAACCTTCATGCAGCCTCCGAAGCCCTAAAGGATGCCTGTTTTACCATTATCGACTATATTGCAGAAGGGAACGACATCTAAGAGGAGTTAGAAGAAGTTATTTCAGAAGTTAGACGAAGTTAAAGGAAGAACTCCGTGAACTCTGTATCTCTGAGCCTCCGTTTTGAAAATTAAGTCGTGATACGTGATACTGCAAAAGAATGACCACCCAGCGTAAGATAATCCACATCGATATGGATGCCTTTTTTGCCTCCATCGAGCAGCGCGACAACCCCGAGCTGCAGGGCAAGGCTATTGCCGTTGGCAGCTCGTCGGAGCGCGGGGTGGTGGCCACGTGCAGCTACGAGGCGCGTAAGTTTGGTGTTCACTCAGCCATGAGCAGCGTGGTGGCCAAGCGCCTTTGCCCCGATCTCATCTTTGTTCGTCCCCACTTCGACGTTTATGAGGCGGTTTCGCACCAAATCATGAGTATCTTCCGCGAGTTTACCGATAAAATTGAGCCCCTATCCATAGATGAGGCCTTTTTGGATGTTACCGAAAATCTGGTGCAGCAGACATCGGCCACCGAGATTGCCAAGCTCATCAAAAAGCGAATTTTAGACGAGACAGGACTAACGGCTTCGGCAGGGGTGTCGTTCAACAAGTTTCTGGCAAAGATTGCCTCCGACATGCAAAAGCCCAACGGCATAACCGTGGTGCGCCCCGAGGAGGCGGAGGCATTCGTAGAGAAGCTGCCCATCGAGAAGTTCTACGGTATCGGCAAGGTAACGGCCGAGAAGATGCACCGCTACGGCATCCATACGGGCAAGGACCTTAAGCTGCGCGAGCTGCACGAGCTAACCCGCCTATTCGGCAAGAGCGGGCTCTTCTTCTACAGCATGGCCCGTGCCATCGACGAGCGCGAGGTGAAGAGCTCGCACATCCGCAAGTCGGTGGGCGCCGAAATCACCTTCGAGAAGGACCTCACCACCAAGTTCGAGCGCATTGCCGAGCTCTACAAGATTGAGCAGGAGGTGTTCGAGCGCGTTAAGGAGGCCAACTTTAAGGGGAAGACCATCACCCTAAAGGTAAAGTTCCACAACTTTGAGCAGATTACCCGCAGCAAAACCATCAACGGGTGGTTTACCAGCTTCGACACCATACATAAGTACGCCAAGGAGCTGCTGCTGCAAACCTACCTCGACGATACCAAGGTACGCCTGCTGGGCCTCTCCATCTCCAACGCCGAGGAGGAGGGCAAGGATGGCATACAGCTGACGCTGAAGTTCTAGGAGCAGCAAGAATAGAGAAGTCAAAGAAGTTAAAGAATCCTCGTTCGGATGAGGCTAGCCCCACAGCCGTCAAGCTAAGCCTAAATCTAAAGAATAAGCGCCCAATAGCCGCACGTTATCCTCCCGCTTAGGCGGGAGGGGGGTGGGTTGGTTCGTTTATACCAACATTTTCGCTTCATTTAGCGTCCTTAACCCACCCCTGCCTCCCGCTTGGGCGGGAGGATAAACTGCCTTGATTATGCATTTGAGCGTTGAACAAAATCCTTAGCTTGACGGCTATGGGCTGGACCTTGGCATAACAGCAGGTTTACCTCCCCTTCCTTTCGGGTTGTGATTTCTCCTGGCGTGGCTGCTGGCGAACCTCGCGGTTTTCCATCTTTTGCCGCTGGTCTAGAACCCTTGTTTCCCTAGAACGATTTTGGTTAAACGTTTTCACCTCGGTTCGTTGCTGGCGAACAATGGGCTGCCGTTCCTCCTTCGCCTTCGGCTGATTTAGCTGCTCCTGATGGACATTGTCGAGCCTCCTTCGCTGATTCTCCACCTGAGAGTTAAACTGCTTTGCCTCCTCGTTGTGCCGCTGCTGCGTTTGTTCGGGAGTTTCCCTAGCAACGCGCGACTGAGATGAGTTTACCACCCTTCCGTTAGGAATCGACCTCCGAACATCACCCCTCGAAGGTAGCGGCTGAACTCGGGGCTGGTAGATACGCAGCTCATCATTCTTAGGCGAGAGGCCTGCCTCGCTACGCGAGCGAGCCTCCGAAACCCGGTACCGCTCCACCCGTTGACGGGTAAACCGTTCGGCATCCTCGCGCGAAATGCTGCTGTTCATTATCCGGTTATCAACCACATGGTAATGGGTAACATTTCGGGATCTTCGGATGATGGTAACGTTACGGGCTGGCACTTCGAGGTAATCTCGAATGTGCCTATTGCAGAAGTGCAGCTCGTTAACAAAGCACCAGGCAAAGCCTCCTATACCAATTTCGATATCGACACCTCCCCTACCGAAGCCGCCATGTGCCGACCATACAACCTCTGGCGCCAGCGGAGCCCAGCCAACATAGCCATCGCCATACCTCCAGGCAACCCAGGCAGGGCCCCACTCGTAGCCGGGCACCCAAACCCATCCAAAGCGGCTATCGAACGCCCACCGACCATAGTGGTAAACCGCCCAGCCATAGGGAACATCCGACTCGAAGGTCCATCCGTAGTCGGTGTACACCCAGTAGCCATCGGAGTAAGGGCGCCAACCGTAGGGTAAATCCCAAGGCTGCCATACCAGCCCATAGTGGTTTAGCTGAACCCATCGTCCGTAGGGCGCTAAATCGTCGTAGAACTGGCTTTGCGAGATGCTCTCGTAGGGTTGCGGCTGAGAAGCAACCGTCATTGTAGCACACGAAGAGCCCGTAATTCCTACTAGTAGCAAAATGAACAACGCTCCTGCTTTCATACCTAGGCATTTTAGTAAATCAGTACAAATTACACCGATGTAGTGGAGGTGTAAAGAGGTAGAATTAGATTATAACAGTTCTAAGCACTAGCTAAGAGTAGCAACCGCTATTCACGATTTGCTTAAGCTGACGACATTAGGCAGTAGCCTTCGACAAGTGTGAACCTTCTCCCAAATTTGAGGCTTAGCCAGAACTGACGTACCTTTAAGATTCAATATCATCACCCATGTACCGCAAGCAGGCCACATTCCGATTCTACGAGGAGCTGAACGACTTCCTTCCGCACGCAAAGGTGAAGGTGGCTTTTGCCTACCCGTTTAACGGCAGCCCTTCGGTAAAGGATGCCGTAGAGGCCCTTGGCGTGCCGCATGTGGAGGTGGATCTGATTCTGGTAAACGGGCAATCGGTCGATTTTGCCTACCGGCTTCAGCACGGCGACTACGTGTCGGTGTACCCAACGTTCGAAACGCTGGACATATCGGGCATAACGCTCCTGCGCGAAAGGCCGCTGCGCCATACCCGGTTCATCCTAGATGTACACCTAGGCAAGCTGGCCAAGTACCTGCGGATGCTCGGCTTCGATACCCTTTACCGCAACGACTACGGCGATGAGGAGATTATCCGCATCGCGCTCGCCCAGCACCGCATCATCCTAACCCACGACGTGGGGCTGCTAATGGTAAAGACGGTAACGCACGGCTACTGGGTGCGCAGCCAAAAGCCGCGCGAGCAGGTTAGGGAGGTTATGGCCCGCTTCGAGCTCTACCGCCAGATCGACCCCTTTAACCGATGCATCCGCTGCAACGGCATGCTGATGGAGGTTCCCAAAGCGAGCATCCTCGATCGGCTCGAACCGCTAACCATAAAGTGCTTCAACAAATTTTACCGGTGCCAAGGCTGTGGCAACATCTACTGGGAGGGATCGCACTACGAGCGCATGCTACATCTTATTAAGACTTTAGAGGAAAGGTAAAGCGCAAACGAGCTCTTGCACCCAAAATCGCCTCGCGCAATTTGCTGGAGCTTATTTTTGGGGAGAAATCGCCGCTCGTAATTTACGAGAGCACGTTTTTCGAGAAGAATCGCCTCCCGTAATTTACGAGAGCACATTTTTCGGGAGAAATCACCTCCTGCAATTTACGGGAGCACGTTTTTGGAAAAAAATCGCCACTCGTAATTTGCGAGAACATGTTTATCGGGGAAAATTGCCTCCCGTAATTTACGGGAGCATGTTTTTGGAAAAAAATTGCCACTCGTAATTTGCGAGAGTATGTTTTCAGTAAAATAACGCCTTCAAATAGCTTATGTGGACATGCTTTTCGCAAAAGCCTACAGCTCCGCAACAATTTCTTCGATGTCTTTTCGGCTTCCCCTTCTCTCAACCTCACCTGCGGGATACCCCAGCGGAATTATGGCAACCGGGATAAGGTTCTCGGGCAGGCGTAGCTCTTGGCTGCATAGCGCAGCATCGAAGTTGCACACCCAGCAGGTGCCCAACCCCTGCTCGGCAGCGGCAAGGCAGATGTGCTCCACGGCAATGGCCACATCGATATCGAGGTGATCCTTACCGTCGCTGCCCCGCTTCCACGACTTACCGCTATCGCCACAGGCCAGGATGTAGAGCGGCGCCGAGGTAAACCACTCGCGGTTGTAGCACCGCTGCAGCGCCTTCTTTGCCTCGGCGCTGCTGACAACAAAGAATCGCCAAGGCTGGTAGTTTACCGCCGATGGCGCCAGGCGGGCGCACTCTAAGATATACTCCAGCGTTTTGGCCTCCACCGCCCTCTCCGAGAAGGAGCGCACCGAAGCTCGGTGCTTAACCAATTCCAAAAAGTTCATCTTGTAAGGGTTTAAATGGTTCATCCGAATTTAAGGCACAATTTACGATTGAAGATCGCGCATCACCAAGTCCGCTACTCGCATTTACGGTGCAGCTGTACTATTCGATGCAGCACGTAGATAAACATCAGCGGAAGAATTATTCCCTTAAGAATGCTCGAAATGGTGATGGACCACCACACCCCCGACAGCTGCAGCGAGGTTGCCGTAAGCGCTATTGCCAGCGGGATACGCGATCCCGTCAGCGTTATACCCAGGATAGAAGGAGGTAGCGTCCGCCCGATGCCGGTAAAAGCACCCGTAGAGGTTATCTCGAATACCATAAACAGCTGCGAAAAGCCCAAGATTCGTAGGTAAATGGCACCCTCCTTGATGGCCTCCGGCTCTGGAACAAACAGCCCAAAGATCTCGCCACCAAAAACGATGAAGAGCCCCCCAATCAGCGTTCCCCAGATAGCCATTACCCCCATGGTGTTGAAGTAGGCATTCCGTATACGCCCATACATCCTAGCCCCGTAGTTCTGGCCAACAAAGGCGCTCAGCGCCGTCGAAAATCCCTGTGCGGTATTCCACGAGATAGCCTCAATCTGCGCGCCCACGCTTTGGGCCGTAACCCCAAGATAGCCCCACTCGGCGGCAATTCGGGCCAAGTTCATCGAGAAGAAGGCAAAAAGGGAGTTCTGCAAGCTGGCCGGGAAGCCCCTCTTCAGAATCATCTTTACGTAGTACCACTGGGGTTTTACGAATAGCTGAAAGTGCTTAAAAAGCTTTCTAGGCCCCGTAATTTCGTAGATAAACAGCGAGGTTACCACCCCCTGCGAAAGCGTTGTTGCCAGTGCAGCCCCGGCAACCCCCATCTTGGGAAAACCAATTCCGAAAATCAGAAAGGGATCGAGCACCATGTTAACCGCTAGCCCGGTAAGGTTTATGAAAAACGGAATCTTGCTCTGCCCCGTAGCGTTGTAGATGCTCGTAAAGGTTGCGTTGAGCAGAATAAACGGCGCGCTAAAGGCGATGATGCGAAGGAAGGTAACCCCCTCGTGCGTAATGGCTGCGTTTAGCCCAAAGAAGCCTATAAGCAAAGGAGCAGCGGCAAAAAGGAACACCCCGTAAACCAGCGCAAGCGCAAGCGCAACCGTAAGGCTTGTAGATGCAAACGTGCGTGCCTTATCGATTAACCCCGCACCAATTGACTGCGACACCCCTACCTCTGCACCAATCTTAGTGTTTAGTGCAAGGGCATTCCCAAGCCACACAAAAAAGCTGGCTGCACCAGCTGCTGCCACAGCAGCGCTACCTAAGCGCCCTAGCCAGGCAATATCCACCATGGTATATGTCATCTGGATAAAGGAGGTTCCCATAATAGGGAGCGCCAGCTTTACCAATGGAGACATAATCGGACCTTTCGTAAAATCTTTAATTCGATTCAAAACGATACGTTCTATTTAGTATTAACATTAAAAATTCTCATCCATAGCTTCCCTAGCCTCGGCAGCCATATCCGTCAAGCTAAACGGGGGCATGCTACAAAGTAGCGACCCCTTAATAACCGCGGATGAAATCCGTGGATGCAAGCCCTTCCCTTTTTATCAGCCCCGAATGGGGCTGGCCCTTTTGACGAACGAGCAGCATTGAGGGCAACCCCTTCGGGGCTGATTGTTTTCTGTCAAATGACCGTGGGCTTACACCCACGGTTACTCAAGTGGCGCTACTTTGTAGCGCTTTAATCCACTCCCATCTGTCGGTTGAAGCCTTAGCTTGACGCCTATGCCTCTGCAGCTGCGCTCCTAGGTATAGGGTTAGCGTTAGACATCATCGTTGCAGTAAACTTGCACCATCGACGGGGAAAAACTATCCTAACAGCAAACGCTATAAGACAAAAAGCCCGAGCAGCGATTTGTTGGCTCGGGCTTCTATTCTAGAGTTACTATTTTGCTACTTCAACCTTACCACCTTGTACCCTTCGATATGCTTTATTAGAGCCGCATCGGTATTCAGATACCCGCCATCGCCTTCCTTAGCGAATCGGAACGGAGTGTGAATGTTCTTACCGCTAAGCTTAGGCAAACAGCCAATGAAATCGGGACCGTGCTTACGTAACGCCTCTATAAAGAAGTAGGCCACGTCGAAACCACGAAAAGCATAGTTGTTCGGGTCCGCCTTGTAGTAGCGCCTAAAGCTACGAACAAAAGACTTGGTACTTTCTACGTTGTAGTCAACGTAGTTATGAACGTACATCTGCACATTCGATCCATGAAGGTACGCCATATCTATGCTGTTAAACTTTAGCCATCTTTGCGTTCCGAGCACCTCTACATCGTACCCTTTGGAAGCGGTCGTTAGGTTTTGCAGAAAATCGAGCACGAACACCTCGTTGTTCGAAAGCACCACAAAGCGATTCTTCTTGCCCTCGGCCAGTTTCCCCCTCAACGCCTCACGCTGCGAAGCTGCGTTATTCCCCTGACGGTAGCTTAGCTCTGGAAGCTTCTCCTTAAACATAGCCTTAAACTCCTTTACCAGTTTGGCATCCGAGCCATCCGAAGGAACGACTAGGATCGTTTTACCCTCGTCCTTTTTTGCATACTCTACCGATAGCTTTGTAAGCACATCGGCTTCGGTTGCAATCTGTATCAGGTAATCGTTGTTTCTAACCAACGATTCGGTTGTAGCGAGCGGTGATACCATCGGAATTTTATGGCTATCGGCATACTTGGCCACCATCGGAATGGCCTCAGGGTAAACCGGACCAATAATAAGGTTAGCCTCTTTTAGCGCTGGATTCTTTAGAGCCTGAGCAATAGCATTTGGCTCCTTGTCCGATTTAGTGTCAATCACCGTTAGATTCACCGAAACCCCTTTGTTCTTGAGCGAGTCTATGGCAATTAGAGCTCCCTCGTAGTACTGAAGGATATCCTCAAAGCGACCTGATGCAGCGCTTTTAGCAGAGGTATCCACGCTAGCCTCGCCTCCAAAAGGGAGCATCATCACCACATTGAAAGCGGTAGATGCCTTGTAGGTATACGATGGACAATCCTTACTATGCTTTTCGCCTATTTGAGCAGCCTCGCCCCCCCGGTTTTGTGCTGAAGGTGCAGGAATCGTAAGCTTTTGCCCAATCTTTAATCCTTCATCCTTTAAGAATGGGTTGGCATCAACCAGCTCATCTATGGTAATTGCATATTTTTTCGAGATAGACGTTAGCGTTTCCTTTGGCAAAACCTCATGGCCAGCGTCAGATGACGTTAGTCGGGTTTCGTTACTAGCCGCAAGTGCATCGGCGGCCTTATGGTTCTTCCGAATAGTTTCATCGTTGGAGATGAACAAGCTTTGATTCTCTTTAACGTTGTAATCGGTAAGAAGGTTGATCTTTGCCAAAGTTTCGGTAGGAATGTTGTACTGCTTTGAAATACCGTACAGCGTTTCGCCCTTCTTTACGATATGGAAAACCCCTTTGTTCTTATTCGAATTTTTAAGCTCCTGTACAACCGGGATCTTTATTGTATTACCAGCTTTTACGCCCTGATATAGCTCTGGGTTGTTTTCGATGATAGCGGCTTGTGCAACTTGATAGGCTCTAGCAATATTGTAGAGCGTTTCACCCGATCTAACGGTATGAATATAGTAGAGTTTGCCCGATATCTTAACCTTATCCTTCGACACCTTTACCTGCACAGAGTCGCTTTGCCCAACAACAGGGGTGTTGATAAATAAAGCATTAACCAATAGAAATGTAAACAAGTATCTCATATTACACGCAAATATTAGATAGCAACAAAATTATAAAAGTAAAACCGATAATCGAAGCATTACAGCAGGTTACCTTAAATAAATGCTAAAAACAATTTCGGGGCTAAAAGGTAAGCACTCGCATTTGGTTTTTTCCGTATGTTTGCCTGCTTAAAGGAGTATCAGTAAATGTCGCCGCTAAATAGCAATTCAAAAACTAGCTTCGTTGTAGCCCTTACCCAGCATAGGGTTTTGGGAAACATCTTTATACCAATTTTCATCAACACCATTGCCGAAAAGATATACACCATTGCCGAGAACCTCCATGGGAAGAAGCCTGAGAGCTTCGATCTAACCAGCACAGAGCAGGAAATCCTTAAGCTTTGCAACGAGTACTCCGAAAAGGTTTTGGCCAGCAAGTTTGCCAAGACGCAAAATACCAAGGAGTTTATTGAAAAGATGGAGGTTGTAAAGTTCGAAGAGCATATTCGCCCCTACATAGAGCTACGAATGGCGAAGGTGGCCAACCTTTTGGCCGCCAACCAGGATATTAAGTTGTACTTTAAGGATAAGAAGTACAACAACGTTTACGAGGATAACAGGATAGCGGTAGAGCCACACGTGGCAACCCCTATCTTCAACTTTGCGCTTTCGGTAGATGGGCTCAAGTACCACATCGATGCGGAAGTTGGCCAGAAGAGCATATCGCTAACCAGCCAGCACGTGGAGGCAATTGCCAACATACCCGCGCTAATCATGGTAAATAGCACCCTTTACCGCTTCGAGGGCATAGACAGCAAGAAGCTAACGCCGTTTTTCACCAAGCCGTTTATCACCATCGGTACGGCCACCGTACGCAAGTACATGGAGTCGTTCGTGCTTAACACCATCAAGAGTCAAGTGGTAAAGGCCAGCGGGTTCGATATCGTAGAACCAAAGGTTACTGCCAAACCGGTACTTACGTTCGAGAAGGGATTGGACGGACGGGCAACCCTTTCGCTCAAGTTCAGCTACGAGAACCGCGACTTCTACTCGGGATCGAAAACCGAGCCGCTGGTAACCTTCCGTGCCGACCAAAAGCGATTTGTTTTTACCAAGTACGAGAGGGATACTAAGACTGAGGAGCGCATCGAAAAGAAGCTTTGCTCCATAGGATTGATACACCATACCGGTGCAACCTACATCATTCCTAAAAATGAGGAGTTCGAGCCCGAGCACTCGATGTACAGAACGGTTGAGTGGCTCAACGAAAACGCACAGGTGCTATCCAACCTAGGAATACAAGTTGGACAAAAGATAGATGGGCCACAGCTGCATATCGGCAGCTGCCAGTCGATGCTTATGGCGCAGAGCGATCCTTCGGGATTCATCGTAAAGGGCGGTATTCGTTTTGGGAACGATTTTGTGTCGCTTCACCAGATTAGGAAGTGCGTTATCAAGGGACAAAAGCTGGTCGATCTCGATAGCGGCCGACAGGCCATCATCCCCCAGCACTGGTTTAAGGAGCACCGCCAGCTGCTGGTCTTCGGTAGAGAAACCGATGGTACGCTGCATCTTCAAAAGCAGCACTTCTCGTTGGTTGAAGGGCTTGAGGGTATCGATCCATCGGAGATCGAATCGCTAAAGCAGTACTCCGAGTCGAACCTAGTGCAATCGGCCAATACTGTTAAGGGGGTAAACGCTACCCTACGCGACTACCAGAAGCTGGGGGTTGCGTGGCTAAAGTACCTTCACATGAACAGCTTTGGCGGCTGCCTTGCCGACGACATGGGTTTGGGTAAGACGCTTCAAACCATATCGCTGCTCCAGTACTGCAAGGATAGCTTCACCTACGAGCGCGAGGCATCGGTAAAGCCTACAGTGCCGCTCGACCTGTTTAGCGCTGCCGAGGCGAACAATACAGAACCTACCACCACCAGCCATCCGGTAAGCCTTATTGTGCTGCCCACCTCGCTGGTGCACAACTGGCGAAACGAGCTACGAAAGTTTGCCCCATCCATCAAAATACACGAGCATACGGGGGCATCGAGGGCTAAAAGCCCATCGACCTTTGCGCCATACGATGTCATTATCACCACCTACGGAACGGTGCGTAACGACATAGATATGATGAGCAAGTTTAAGTTCTTCTACCTGATCCTCGACGAAAGCCAAACTATAAAAAACCCCGACTCGGCCACCTACAAGGCCTGCATGCAGGTAAAAACCATGTACAGGCTCTCGCTATCGGGCACGCCGATTGAAAACGGTCTAACCGACCTCTGGGCGCAGATGAACTTCCTGAACAAGGGGCTGCTGGGCAACCTATCGCTCTTCAAGGAGCAGTACGTTATCCCCATCGAGAAGTACAACCATCAGGGACGCCAGGAGAAGCTGAAAAACCTAATTGAGCCCTTCATCCTTCGCCGAACGAAGGAGAAGGTGGCCTCGGAGCTTCCCGAAGTAACCGAACTAGAGATTTTCTGCGAGATGACCGACAAGCAGCGCGACCTCTACGAGGAAGAAAAGCGCCTTGCCCGCGAAAGGATGCTCGCCGAGCTAAAGGAAGGCAACAACAAGCGCTCGCGCTTCGTTTTCCTGCAGCTGCTCACCAAGCTGCGCCAGCTGGCCAACCATCCTTCGCTAGCCGGATTTGAGGGGTACAACGAGTCGGGCAAGTTCGAGGAGATCACCCGCAACATCGAGAGCGTGATCAACGAGGGGCACAAGGTGCTCGTCTTCTCGTCGTTCGTGCAGCACCTAAACCTGGTGGCCGCCTACCTCGACGATTCCGGCATCCAGTACAATATCCTTACCGGAGGTACTACCAACCGTCAGCAGGTGGTAGAAGAGTTTAAGAAGAAGGAGGAGGTAAAGGTGTTCCTCATATCGCTTAAAGCTGGAGGTGTGGGGCTCAACCTCACCGAGGCCGACTACGTCTTTATCATCGATCCGTGGTGGAATCCGGCAGCCGAAAACCAGGCCATCAGCCGCTCGCACCGCATTGGGCAGGCGAATAGGGTATTCGCCTACCGCTTCATCACCACCGACTCCATCGAGGAGCGCATCATGGACCTGCAGCGGCAGAAGTCGGAGCTGGCCGATATCTTTGTCAACTCCAACAACCCGCTCAGCAAGATTTCGGAGGATATCCTGCTGCAGCTCTTCTAGAATTAACAAGGCAACAGAACGCTACGGCTGCCCGATGTTGAGACGAACATCGGTAATGTTGAATCGTACATCGCCGATGTTGAGGCGAACATCGGTAATGTTGAATCGTACAACGCCGATGTTGAGGCGAACATCGGTAATGTTGAATCGTACAACGCCGATGTTGAGGCGAACATCGGTGATGTTGAATCGAACAACGCCGATGTTGAGACAAACATCGGTAATGTTGAATCGTACAACGCCGATGTTGAGGCGAACATCGGTGATGTTGAATCGAACAACGCCGATGTTGAGACAAACATCGGTGATGTTGAATCGTACAGAGGGGGGAGTATTCACGGAACTGTGTCTACCATATTTTCTCGGAAGCAGGAATTACACCTGCCTTTTAGGTTAGGCCTCTTATCGGAGCAAGGGTGGCGAGGGAACGGAGCCACTTGTATACCCTTGCTCCGATAAGAGGCCTAGCCTTCCTTTG